>CAYTLU010000066.1:0-2993 GCA_964438665.1 uncultured Bacteroides sp. | reverse complement strand
CACCGCAAAATTACACATTTTTCTCCACATATACAACAGTTTAACAGTCAAAAAATCAGTCAAAATTCACCGCTGTCCGTTCCTGAAAAAGGTTGACTCGGTTTGGTATATTTACTGATTTATGTTTACTCTATCTCTGTGGATGGTTGACTAACCGGGGTCTATCCCCGGGTGGAGTTGACCGAGGGCGTAGCCCGAGGGCAACGTAGCCCGGGGATAGGCACAAAGGTACAAATTTTTTTTAGTCCATTGTTCTATTTTGTTCATTTTTCTTTCAGGGGGCATAGGCCTCTTGTATCCTGTGCGTCAATAGCCCGTTCCCGATAGCTTATCCATTGACGTCGAAAGCGTCCGGTTTCGCGTGCGGCCTCGGCAGGCGTACGCATCTCAAGGCTCAGATGGGGGCGTTCTTGGTTGTAGAACATCACAGCACTCTGCAACGCTTCACGCACCTGATTTATATCACTGAAAACCATATCCTTGAACAGCTCGTTTTTCAATGTGTTGTTTATCCGTTCGGCTTCGGCATTGTCCTTGGGATTTCCGCTTTCGGTCATGCTGATTATAATATTATTCTTACATAGTTCTGATACATAGTCTAAACAGGTATATTGTACGCCTCTATCACTGTGATGGATTGTCATGGATAAATCAACTCCGTATGAAGCGAGAACCTCGATGGCTATCCTCAGTGCCTCAAGCGGATATATGGCCTCAAGGGTCATGCCGACGCTGTAGCCAAGTATCATCTTGCTGTAGGAGTCCATCAAAAGGCTTACATAGCAAAACTGACGCTTGCCATCAGCACTTTCCAATGGTATGTACGTAATGTCTCCAACGATAACCTGTCCCAAACGTACCGGTATGATTTCTTTGACGATATTGGGATAGGTTGGGTTACCATGACGTGAGTCGGTAGTACGTACTCTGTTACGCCGGCGTATTTTGAAACCGTAACGGTCAAAAATCTCGCAGAATCGGTCACGGCCGATTCGGTCTCTATCCGGAAAATCTCGGCAATACATCGCCCAGACTTTCATGCCACCTATGCCCGGGTCTTTGGCCTTGACTTCACTAATAAACTGTACCGCAAACTCTTCCAATGCCATACGGCGCAAATCTATATTATTGTTATGTTTATAATAAGCCTGCTTGCTCTTACCAAACAGTCCGCACAGTTCCGTCACCGTATAAATCTCGGAATACTGCACGTGCAGGCGTCTCACTGTTTGGCACCAGCTTTTTTTCTTACAGGAATGTTGAACATTTCTTCTGCCACGTCTATCATCGTGTCGAGTGCTTCGGCTCGCATCTTCTCCTGTCGCAGTTCTTTGCGTAGACGAGTAACTTCGGCTCGGAGCTTGTTATAATCTTCCTCGCCGACTTCGTTTTTCTTCTTTCTCATTGTTGGTATATTTGGAAGTTCTGACGCAAAGTTACGCACAATATATTCAACAGTGCGTATCTGTATCCCATTTTCTTCCGCTATCTCTCCATAACTGAGATCCGTTTCCGCGTATTGTCGAAGTACCTCATCGCGGATCGCTTGCCGTTTTTGTCTCGGCAGACTCTGAAATTTTATCATCTTTTGACTCTTTTATGAGTCAACTTTTTTCAGGGTAAGACATATTTTGCTGATATATCAACGGATACATTACTTTCGAGAACCGATGCTGTGCGGGTGGAGGAAAACTTCGAGTGCAAGGCGAGGAACTGAGGCGCTTTCACTTGCCGACGGTTCATCGTCATCAATGTAGTGTGGTACGATGAGGGTGTCCTCCGCAAGGAACTTGTCTTTGGTGGATTGGGATGGGTTCAACTTTCTTTGCCAATTTGCTAGTGTTTTTAGGTAAAATGAGATCCTGATACCTGAAAACAGTAGATTGGCAGATTTCCTAAAGTGATTTTTGAATTCAGGGCTTATATTTGTAATTCAGCAGTATCCTCCTTTGCCATGCTGCACGAACACCATGTAGGCAGTCTGCTTCTCTTTTGCAAGTGCTTTCTCCATCAGCCAGCGGCGGAAAAGATGGGCATGGTAGGTGTTCAGCTGGAAGGCGACTGGTATGATGATTTCCAGCGAATACACGTCGGCTGACAGCCCATTGTCTAATTTGATGTACCGGCATACCTCGTAATCGTTCAGCACGTCCGACTTGCGGATTGCCCTGATTGCGCTGTTCACTGCCGATGCCGTCACATTGAACAGCTCCGCTATCTCCCACGCGGTCATCCATATCCCGTTACCGGTTACGATAACCGAATGTTCATCTATTTTTATGATTCCTCTTTTCATTGCCATCTCTTTTTATATGTTACACCCTGCGAACTCTTCAACCTTGCCCAGTCGTTCCACGAGGTTTTCCATGTCCTGATTGAGTTTTTCTTTGGTGATTTTCGCGTATATCTGCGTGGTCTTGATGCTCTTGTGTCCGAGCATGGAACTTACCGTCTCGATCGGCACACCGTTGGATAGAAATACCGTCGTTGCTGCCGTATGGCGGCTTTGGTGCCAAGTGATGTGCTTGGTGATGCCGCACCGTTTGGCAACGGAGCGTATTCCGTAAAGGCAGGTATTGTAGTGAGGTACGGGGAATATCCTGCCATCCTCACACAATCCACGGTATTTTTCAATGATGCGTCCGGGCAGGTCGAGCAGGCGGATATTGGATTCCACTCCCGTCTTCTGACGGTTGATGTTTATCCACTCGTGGTTGTCGAAGTAGGTGCGGATATTCTCTTCGCGGAGGTTGCGCATGTCCGAGAACGACAAGCCCGTGAACGCGCAGAACAGGTAGAGGTCGCGGTAAAGCTCCTGCTTGGCGTTCTTCAGCTTGCCTTCCATCAGCAGGCGGATTTCCTCTTTCGTGAGGAACGTGCGGGTGGTCTCCTCCTTCTTGATTTCATACTCTCGGAACGGGTCGCGCGTCAGCCACTCGTTGTTGATGGCGATGAACACCATCGTCCTGAGGGGACAGACGTATATCCAGACG
>CAYTLU010000065.1:0-4964 GCA_964438665.1 uncultured Bacteroides sp. | reverse complement strand
AAGGTCGTTCCAGGCCAATTCGACGGTTTCGTAGTTGCGGTCGACATCCGACGTGTTTTCGACCTCGACTGCAACGCGCGGCGAGGTGCAGGCGGCCGCCCAAAGAGCGAATCCGGCCATCAGAAGTTTTTTCATATTCATTTGTCAGTTTTTAAGTTTTAGCATTTATCTATTTTACAAAGGTAGTGGAAGCGGAGCAGAATACCAAACAATCGCTTCGGTTTTTTTGCATCCTACTCTCGATGTTGGGGAAGCAGACACACCATAGGGGAGCGGTAGGTTGCCATTGTCCGGTTTTTCCCCATACGTTTCTTGAACACCTCGTTTTATTCGTTTAAAGCCGTGAGTTCATACTCCGAGCCGATCCCTGATAGGCGTTGCGCACCATCTCCGCCGTCACAAATGCCCCACAACTTTTGCCTTTCGCCTTGCTATCGTTCACGTAGAACAGCACTTTGAATGTGACATTTCTTCCATTTTATGAGGTTGTTCCAAAGTTTTTTCTTAATTTTGCATTTGTTGGTTGTGAGTAAGTTTCAGATACCGATATAGTCGTTTTTTTTTGGGGGGGGTGTAACAGAATAATGTTACCTTTGAATGATAGACTTGCGCAAGATACTTGTTCTACATAGAAAATTTTAACAGGTAGGAGCAATGAAAAAAAACTATGTGCCGCAACGAATGGAAACAAGTGATATATAGTTGCCCGGAGGAGTTGAATGCCTTGATAAAGCAAATGGCAAAGATTGTTCATGAAGTGTGGGCGCAGACCCGCGTCGTCCAAGACTGGTGTTACGGCGTGGATCGCAATGATGCTGAGAAACTGCACTCCATGCTTGTCCTTTACGATGAATTGCCTAAAGAGGATAAAGTCTACGACCGCAACACCTTGCAAGCAACTCTTAAATCAATATTGAATTTGGGATTCAAGATTGTGTAGACATAAATAAGAATGGGGTAATTATTATGAATAACATTAAAGTATTTATCTCTTCCACCTTCCGCGACCTCAATCAAGAGCGTGATTACCTGGTACAGAAGGTGTTTCCCGAAATACGCGACGAACTGGACGGCATTACGGTCAGCGAGGTAGATTTAAGATGGGGTATAACCGACGAGGAGAGCCGCGAAAAACGGGTGATAGATCTCTGTCTACAATATCTCTACGAGTCGAAGCCCTTTTTCGTCGGCATATTGGGTGAACGCTACGGCTCAGTCATAGCACCAGAGGATGTGGAACTGTCATTTCTCGTTAAGGAGGCTTATCCACTTGTGGTTGAAGACTTGAAACAGGGGTTGAGCATTACGGAGATAGAAATCATAAACGGTGTGTTCAGAGCCCCTAAGGATAAGCGACCTAAAGCTATCTTCTTCGTCAAAGAGACCACCGAACCAAGCCAAGGAGAGGATATGAAGAAATTCAGACTGTTGCAGGAACTGAAACGTAAGATTTTGGCACAGAAAGACTATCCCGTCTATACCTACACCAAACTTGAAGATCTTGACAACCTGAAGACTTACATCTTGGACAGCCTGGGCAAAAACAAAGATCTGAACAATGCGCGCACTAATCCCTCTACGGCTTCCATGATACAAACTTGCCACTTGAAAATCAAGACTTTCAGCGAAATGGACGGATGGACAGATGACCGCTCGCGACTGCTCACGCAGCTACAGGCAGTCATAGAGCGAGCCAAGCCTGTGGCCGTGCTTGAGGGTATAGAGGGTGTAGGTAAGTCGGCTCTTGTCGCTCGTTTGGCTTCAACCGATGACGCCAACAGCCGCCGATGTGTCTTTGTCTACGGTGATGCACCGCTGCTGCCTTCCACCAACTTACTCATGCTGGAATATTTTCTTAATGAGGGCCGCTGCCAGTTGCAAAGCGAGTACGACCGGCAGGCATCGCGAAAAGGATGGAAGGGCTGGATGACGCGCAACTTCAAGAAGATTGACCTCAACATAATACAGAACCTCGTGGAAGAGATGGCTAAGCAGAAATGGTGTTTCGTGCTTGACGAGACTTGTTCCCTGCGCCTGATGACTATCTCGCCCACACGCTATGTACTGCAACCTATCGTCAACGCAGTGTCGTTTCTTGAAAAGGAATACAATGTGAAAATAAATTACCGTATACTGCTGGTGCAGAATTCCGGCTCGCCCTATAGTGCCACTTCTGATGACTACGAGCGCTTAGTGATGCCCATGAGGCATTCCACGGACGGGTGGAAATACTTCTACGCCTATCTGAATCAATACTCAAAGCGCCTTGAAGCTGAACAGGTAAGACTACTGAAGACAAGCCAGTGGATGGTTCATCCGCGGTCGGTGAGTTTGGTATGCGATTATATGCGCCTCTATGTGAGCCACGAACAAATGCCTGCCTTTATCAAACGACTCACTACCTTTACAACCACAGGCGACACCTATCATCTCTATTTGGACTACCTTGACACTATACTCACACGGGAGCAACAACGCAGACTGACAGGTCTCATCTCAATCTTCTCGTGTGGCCCCACAATTAGACACCTAATGGACCTCTCAGGTTTGGCCAACATCGACTTCCACAGGGCATGGGCCTGCCTGAGCCGACTTACGACAGTGTCGCAACTTGGTGCAATACGCTGGGCAAACGATGCCATAGGACGGTTTGTTGACGGAATCTATGAACTGAACGATGCCGCATTCCGCCAGCAATTGGCTCGCGAGTGTAGCCGATATTTTCTCGAACAGATAAAAGATCTCTACACGCCAGAGAAACTGCAGGCTGACTTGCGGGAGGGCCTCTGGTGGACAATTAAGAGCCATATAATTTCTGCTATTGCCGGTAAGTGTGGCAAGAATATGTGGGAACTACACCAAATGGACGATTGGCAGTTTCTGCTATTCATGCAGGAAAAGAGAATGTTCAATATCGATTTCGTGCGCAAAAACCTTTACTACCAGATAAGAGATTCACGGATATATGCGATAAGTAGTTTAAACTGGATGCAGGCCCTGAAAAAAACTAAAATTACACACAAGGAACAGAAAGGTGACATGGATCCGGCCTTTTGGAGTGAAGTGGCCAGCGAGGCCCTAAAAGGCCAGTATAACGAAAAATTCTGTCAATGGATAGATCGCTATCGACAGCCCACAGTTGTGGAGCTGACCTGCTATTTAGAGGCTCTGCGCGAGGCTAAACTTTGGAAACAATTGGGCGTTGAACTAGCCAACCCAGAGGTGCTCAACTACGTGTGGCAAACATCGGTGGTCATCGACTGCTGGAATGTGGCTATACGCGATGGCGGCGTCTCCATCATCCAACCCGATATGAAAGACTATGATAAAATGCTGTTTGTATCCTATGCCTTGCGTAACGCTGATGGCATAGCCTACTACAGTCAGTATCAGACGAAGAAATAGTATTAAACATACCTAAAATCATTACAATAAAAATAATAATAACATAATAAAAACTGTCAAAATGAGAAAACTGTTTTTACTGTTCGCTGTCATGATGGGTATGACGGCCGGTGCTAAGGAAGTCACACTTGAAAGTTCCTTGAGGAACCTGACTTTCGACGTGGCAGACGGACTGAAGTGTGTATACAATGCCGTGGACTCAGTCAAGGCGGGTTGCCGCAATGTTGCAGACGGAGATTTGCGTTATGTATTCACCTCATCCGACGGACTGGAACTCTATGTCTACCTCAACGAATTTGCGGATCTGGACCGTAAGAAGGCCAGTGCTGTTCCTGATACAGTACTGATGCCTGGATTAAAGGGTATGGAAATTCTTGAGCGGCAGCAACCCGTGGAAGGGGGTGAACTTGACCGCATTATCCTCATCAAGAATAGGAAAGGTATATTACAGCGTGAATATATAGGATTCTATGTTGGCGGCATAATCAGATTCTCGGCAGTAGCCCCGTCAGGTGACTTTACTTTGACTGACCAGACGGCCAGGTCGCTGGACACCAGCTTCTGCTGGGGCAAACTTCTGCTGTACATCGTCTGCCTACTCATTATCCTAATCCCACCGTTCATTTTTGCATCGGCATGGGAGGAGCGCAAGAGTAATTTGCCAAAGTTTTGGAAGCGTGTGTTGGCGAGCTTCGTGCTATCTGTCGCCATTGGCATCGTAGGAAGCATAATCTTTGGTCTTCCTATGCTGAAAGCCATCTTCTGGATGTTGGTCATAGCCATTGTGGGTGCTGTATTGCTCTGCATGGGTGGCACTATCATCTGGGTCTGAGCTTACGAACAATCCTGTGTAAGGGATGAGACGACAACACTTCTGAATGCGGGCTGCCGACAATGCGACGGTGAGAAGACAGACATCTTTGGTCTCCCTACACGCAGATTCACATCGGCGGTAAGGAGATCCGGGAGGGGCTGGAAATCTATCGTCGCTGGCAGCAAAGAACCCCGAGGCATCCGAGTCGGAGGTGGCTACAACGCTCAATATTCTGAACATTTTGCATAAACCCATCGCGTAAAAGTTAGAATTTTCCATAAAAAACGGCGGCGAAACGCGTGTCCTCAGAACGAAATCGCTGCCTTTGGCTTTGCCGAAGATACTTCGGTTCTGAAATTATAGGTTTTTTTGCTTGCAGCGGAGGCTCTCGCGTGCCGTGAAGCGCCCGAAAGGTGCACTGTCGTGCGGATCGGAGAGCCGAATGAGCGTGTGCGTAATGAATTCGTGGTACAAAATCGATATAGTCTTGTCTATTATCGCGCTTGCGGCTTTTTAGGGCGAAATGTAGGGGTTGAAAAATTGGCGAAGCAAGAAAAATTGTATAATTTTACGCAAATTTACGTGACCACTTAACCTGTATATACCTAAATTATAAGGTAGCAGGAAGGATTGAAAAACAACAACCTGAAACGATATGAAACAGTTTAATGACGAAAATTTCCTGTTGCAGACTGCGACAGCCGAGCGTCTCTACCACGACTATGCGGAGAAGATGCCCATCATC
>CAYTLU010000064.1:0-7958 GCA_964438665.1 uncultured Bacteroides sp. | reverse complement strand
AATCGGTTAGTGTGCGAGAAGCTCAGATGCTATGTAAACCTGTGGCCGTGACGGCGTATCCTACCGCCGCTTCACAGATTAACGACGGCGTGGATGGCGTGATTGTTCCGCTCGACAACGAAGGTTGCGCCCAAGGGCTGGCACGGTTTATCGCCGACACCGAACTGCAATCGCGCATTGTCGACTACCTGCGCACCCACGACTACGCCAATGCTTCCGAAGTGGAAAAGGTTTACAATTTGTTGAAATGATACCAAAGACGATACACTATTGTTGGTTTGGACGTAACCCCTTGCCCGAATCGGCGCGGAAGTGCATAGCTTCATGGTGTAAATATGTCTTTGATGGGATTGGCAGTTAGGAATTATGTAAACCGTTCTTAAAGTAGCAAATATGGTTATATAAACTTCGTAAAAGTAGCGCATTAAACTTAATAAAAATGACAAAAATATTAGTGGTTTTCGGCACTAGACCAGAGGCTATCAAAATGGGACCCCTTGTAAAGGAGTTCCAACGCCATCCAGACCAATTCCAGACTATAGTCTGCGTTACAGGTCAACATCGCCAAATGCTTGATCAAGTCCTAGAAATCTTCGACATCAAGCCCAACTATGACCTCAACATAATGAAACAAGGACAGGACTTATACGATGTTACGGCACGAGTCCTGACCGGTATGCGTGATGTGCTTGAACAAGCAAAACCAGATATTGTCCTTGTGCATGGCGATACCACTACATCTACTGCCTCTGCTCTCGCTGCATTTTACAAGCAGATACCCGTAGGCCATGTCGAAGCAGGCCTACGCACCCACAACATCTATTCGCCTTGGCCCGAAGAGATGAACCGTCAGATAACAGGTAGAGTAGCAACATACAATTTTGCTCCTACGCCATTGAGCCGGACGAATCTAATCAAAGAGAATGTTGCAGATGAAAAAATCTCTATTACTGGTAATACCGGAATTGACGCTCTTTATTGGGTCGTTGACAAGATCAAAAGCTCATCGAAGGTGAGAAACACGCTGGGAGGCGAATTGAAAAAAGCAGGGTATGATATTGACCGCTTGAATGGCGGTAAAAAACTCGTACTTATTACCGGTCACCGTCGTGAGAATTTTGGCGATGGATTCATTTCAATGTGTAAGGCAATAAAGACTTTATCCGAAAAATATCCTGATGTTGATTTTGTATATCCAATGCACCTCAATCCTAATGTTCGCAAGCCTATTCACGAAGTATTCGGCGAAAATCTTAATAGGTTATGCAATATGTTCTTCATTGAACCTCTCGAATACTTGTCATTCGTCTTCCTTATGGAGAAATCGGATATTGTGCTGACTGACAGCGGCGGCATTCAGGAAGAGGCTCCAGGGCTTGGTAAACCGGTTCTTGTGATGCGTGACACGACCGAACGCCCCGAGGCTCTTATCGCCGGAACTGTAAAACTTGTGGGTACCGATTATGATAAGATAGTCAATGAAGTATCAATGCTCCTGAATAATGAGCATTATTATGAAACGATGTCTAAAGCCGTAAACCCATACGGTGATGGATTGGCATGCAAACGCATAATTGAAATACTGAGCAAATAAATGATACCAAAGAAAATACATTACTGCTGGTTTGGCGGAAAGCCACTGCCGGTCGATGCCCGCCGTTGCATAGAGTCCTGGAAGAAATCACTTCCGGATTATGAGATAATGGAGTGGAATGAATCGAATTTTGACATTACCTGCAACCGGTATGTGCGCGAAGCCTATGAAAGCTGCAAATTTGCATTTGTTACCGACTATGTACGGCTGTATGCTCTTGTCCAAGAGGGTGGTATCTATATGGACACCGATGTCGAGGTGCTGAAATCTTTCGACCCCTTTCTGCACCATGCCGCATTCTCCGGCTTTGAAAATGACAACTACGTGCCTACCGGTATGATGGCCTCCGAAAAAGGCGGAGCTTGGGTTACCGAACTCCTTCACGAATATGACGGCCGCAGGTTTATTAGAGATGATGGTTCTTTTGACATGACCACAAACACATTTTTAATAACAAGAAATATGGAAAACCACGGTCTTGTAAGGAACAATACATATCAGGATTTCCCCGGTTTTGTAACATTTTATCCCTCTGATTTCTTTTGTCCTAAAGATCACAGGGACGGAGTTGTTAAATTAACTGACAATTCTGTATGTATACATCATTTTGCAGGATCATGGCTATCAAACAGTAGTAAACTCCGTCACAAATGTAAAACGGTCATCGCATCGGTTTTCGGCAAAACGATAGCCTCGCTGATGAGTAGAATTGTCAATTGATAAGTTACGATTATTCTTGCAACTCCACAAGCCTGCTGATACAAAGACTATCCATTGGCATTCAAAAACGTGGATTAATGTTTTGCCACTGCATATATGGTTGTCGCGTGTTGTACACAGTGTCTTTGGCGTAAACAAAATTGCTTACTTCTACAAAATATTCTGAAAGTGATTCCTGCTCAATATTACAGCACAATATTTCTTTACAGTGTTATCATAATGTCATTTATTGCTCTTGCGAAAGTGCATCATGGCTATGTTGGTATACGGTATGGCAAAAATAATTGGGTCATTTCGCTTTTGATTGCCACAGTTTTTGCCTTGTGGATTGGTGGCAGACCGATTTCCGGTTATTATTTTGGAGACACCAGCAATTATGCGCACTCGTATTACCAGATGCAGGACAACATTGTCTTGCCATCGGATTCTAACGAATGGTTGTGGCAGCACTTGATGTACACTTGCTCGCAAGTGATGGATGTCAGCGCATTCTTCACATTAGTGGATATAGGTTATTTCGGGTTTACGCTATGGGCTTGCTGTAGGCTTACGCCCAACAATGTTCTGATTTCATTCTTGTTCTGCCTGGGAGCCTTTTCATTTTTCTCTTACGGCACCAATGGTATTCGCAACGGCTTGGCATGCAGCATCATTCTGCTTATGCTGTCGTTCATTACCAGTAACAAACGCGAAAAGATAGTCGCTGCTGCTCTGGCGTTTGTCGCTTTCAATATACACCACTCCACCGCCTTGCCGATTCTGATGTCTGTAATGTCGCTGCGGTACATCCGCAATTTCAAGATGGCCTACTGCCTTTGGGTATTGTCTATCTTTATAAGCCTTGTCGCTGGTGGTGCAGTTACCTCGTTTTTCGCAGGTTTAGGTTTTGACGAACGAACGTTATATCTGACTTCAACTGCCCAAGAAGGCGTATTCTCGTATACGGGTTTCCGTTGGGACTTCCTCATATACAGCATAATGCCTATTGCGTTGGGGTATTACATCATTATAAAACGCGGCATACGCGACCGCAATTATGAGCTGCTGCTCAACACCTATACTCTTTGCAACGCCTTCTGGGTAATGGTGATACGCGCAAATTACTCCAACCGGTTTGCCTATTTGTCGTGGTTCATGTACCCGATAGTGCTTGCTTATCCGCTGCTTAAACTTGACATTTGGGGCGAACAGCAAGGCAAATACCTGAAGAATATAATGTTCGCCCATATCGGCTTTACCTGGCTCATGCAGACATTTTTCTGGTAATGAAAACTCTTACAATATTTACCCCGGCCTATAACCGTGCCCGCACGATAGGTCGCACTTATGAGAGTCTCCTGAGGCAGACGTCGAAAGACTTCGAGTGGCTTGTCGTAGATGATGGCTCGACAGACAACACAAAGGAGCTCGTCGAGGGGTGGATAGCCGAAGCAAAAATCCCTATTCGCTATATCAGACAAGAGAATCAAGGCATGCACGGTGCACATAACACTGCTTATCGCAATATATCCACAGAGCTAAATGTGTGTATTGACTCCGATGATTGGATGCCTGATGACGCGGTTGAGAAGATTGAGACGTTCTGGGATAAGCATGGTAGTGACAAATATGCAGGCTTGATTGGATTGGACCAAACAGAGGATGGCAAGGTTATCGGGACGTGCTTTCCGGAAGATTTGAGTGAGACTACATTGCAAGATTTCTACGCCAACGGCGGAAAGGGTGATAAGAAAATGGTCTATCGCACCGATGTCGTAAAACGCTATCCCGAATATCCTCTTTTTGAAGGTGAACGATATGTCGGGTTGGCATATAAGTATATGCTAATTGACCGGGATTACAAACTTTTAACGCTCAACGAACCACTTGTTACAGTAGAATACCAGTTTGACGGTTCGAGCTACAATATGTACAAGCAGTATTGGCGCAATCCTAAAGGTTTTTCCTTTTTCCGCAAGACGGAGATGGTCTGTGCACCTACGCTGAAGCGCCGCTTTGTGTCGTGCATTCACTATGTAGCCAGTTCGATTATAGCTAAAAACAAATGTTTCCTAAGGGAGTCTCCCAAAAAGTTGTTAACAATCATTGCTTGTCCGATAGGATTGATGTGGTACTGTCAAATACGGCACAAAGTCAAAACTGAATCTAAAATGAATTTCAGATGATTGATATATTACAAAAAGACCTCTATCGTTATGACTGAGGTATATCCTATTCACTCCTGGTTTTCAGTTTACTTATTGTTGGCGTAAAGCTTCTGCTGCTCGTAATCCGTTGTCAAAATCGTTTTGGAAAATCCTGCACCGAAGGTGCATGTTTCACACAGGCATTCAGATACCTGTCGGCACTAAAATGGGTGAAGGATTGCGAATTAGCCATTTCGGTAATATAGTTGTAAATCCTGCCGCCAAGATTGGATGCAATTTTAGCATAGCTCAAGGCACGTTGATAGGCAGTGCTGCCGGCAAAAGAGCCGGAGTGCCGACCATAGGCGATAATGTTATTTGTAGCGCTAATTCGCTGATAGTGGGTGGAGTGACTATTGGAGATTATGTAATGATAGCTCCCGGGGCATTTGTTAATTTCGACGTTCCCGATAACTCAATCGTAATAGGCAATCCTGGTAAAATAATTCCGGCCAACCGCCCTACTGATAAATATAACGTATATCAGGTTTAATATGAATATATTGCACGTAATCACATCGTTGCATACTGGCGGAGCGGAGAAGCTGATGGTGGATTTGCTGCCGAGGCTTCGCGATAAGGGTTTTGAAGTTGAGCTTGCGATATTCGACGGACAGACAACCCCGTTTTACGAACAGTTGCAGGCCGAAGGCATCCGCATACACCGTTTCATGCCCGGTGGTGGTAACGTGTACAACCCTGTCAATCTCTGGAAACTCGTCCGCCTTATCCGCCAGGGCCATTACGATATTGTGCACCGTAGCGACTTATGCAGTAGCTTGTACATAAGTGGATAAACAGCGTCACAAGCACTATCGGCACAGCCTTGAACTGCCCATACAAGCGGAACAACGTCCGCGCACAAATCGATAATATGATGTAAGGGAACAGAAACCACATTTCGCCGTTATAGCTTGTGTTTGTCACCAATATATTTTGTGCAACTTCAACCGCCGAGCCAGGATAGCGGTCGGGACGCATGAAGTGTCCAACCATCAGAAATATAGCAAGTATTATCCAATAATGAACCAACAATTTACATATTCTGCTCCAACGGTGCTTGTCGCCACATTCATTAACTTTATACAGACCATAACCGCCAAGAATCAGGAAGAATGCCACCGGATTCGCGGCACGACTGAGGATATATGCCAAGGGTGTCCCATCAATTGAAATAAGATTATGGCAAAGCTCAACATTCGACAATTGATTGAAAAGGTGAAGAAACAGCATCAGCAAAATTGCCACGCCCTTCATCATCTGTGAGTCTTGCTTGGTCATAATGATTTGTAAAGATTGGAATAGTTCGCAGCCATTGTGGAGATGTCGAAGTTGTCGGCGCGACGACGGCAGGCGGTAGCCACGGCTCGGTATCTGGAGGTGTCGGCCTCGAGTGCAAGGATTTCGCGGGCAAGTTGTGCGGAATCGCCGTGTAGGAAGAGGATGCCGGCACCTTTGACGACCTCGCGGAGGCCATCTACATCGGAAGCCAGAAACGGCTTGCCCACGCTCATGCCCTCGACCGAGGAGAGCGACAAACCCTCGAAATGAGAGGACATGACGATGTAATCGGCTGCATGGAGCAGCTGGGGCACATCGGAGCGCAGGCCCAGAAGATGAACTCGACCGAACACACCTTCGTTCTCAATCAACGCTTCCAGTTCGCCACGGCGCGCACCGTCCCCTACAAGGAAGAGGTGAAAATCTTCAGGAAGATGCTTCAACGACTTAATCAGAGTGTCCTGATCCTTCTGCTCACGGAAACCTGCCACCATCATGATTTTTCGACTGCCAACAGCTATGGATTCCAAATCAGGTGAGGCTGTGGCATTGGCGTACTTGGCGATATCCACGCCGTTGTTTATGGTCAGGATGTCAGCCTTACAATGATCGATATACTGTCGCAGATTCTCCTCAGCCTTTTGCGATATGCAGATTACCTTGCGATAGCGGTTGTACATCCAGCGGTCTACGGCCGCATACCACCTCCAACCGCGACGGCGGTTGGAGGTGTTATGCTCGGTGGTGCAAAGCACCGCCGAGCATAACACGCTGCCTATGGCAGCGAACAGCTGCGGAGCAGTATTATGGGTGTGCACAATATCGTAATGGCCTTGGCGGATAAGGCGGACGAGTTTCCAGAGGTTGACAGGGTTGTACACGCTTCCACCGTCGGGCATGAAGCGGTGTATCGGGATGCCTTTGTGCTGTAACTGCTCATAGAATGGGGTTATCCGGCCGTCGAAAACAGCGAGTTCAACCTCGTGTCCGGCATCGCGAAGCCTCGGCAGCAAGTCCACCATCAGCTTCTCGGCACCGCCCGTCGCCAGCGATGTGATGACGTGAAGTATCTTCATAAAGGAATTTTCATGGCTTGCTCTACCACGGGAGCCATGTCGTAGTATTTATAGTCAGCCAAGCGACCCCCAAAAATAATATTGTTCTCATTTGCGGCCAATTTGCGATACATGTCTGCGAGTTCGTTGTTCCGTGTATCATTGACCGGGTAATAAGGCTCCATCCCGGGCCTCCACTCTGTGGAGTATTCTTTACTAATCACCGTTTTCGGACAGCTATAGACTTCTTGGCCAAACATTTCAAAGTGCTTGTGTTCGATCACTCTTGTGTAAGGCACATCTCGGTCAGTGTAGTTTACTACAGCGTTCCCTTGATAGTTCGCAGTGTCTTCGACATTGGTTTCAAAAAACACGGTGCGATATTGGAGCTTGCCGAATCTATAACCGTAGAATTCATCAAGGGGACCAGTATATACAAGATTGTTGGCTATTTCACGCCAATACGGCATGCTATTGTCAGCGGAAAGGTGTAAACTGAATTCCTTGAAGAAATCGCAATTCAGCCTAATTTCAATACCTTCAAGCAACCCTTCAATGAGTCTGTTGTATCCGCCTATGGGTATTCCTTGATACTTATCGTTGAAATAATTATTGTCAAAAACCATGCGGACGGGCAGCCTCTTTATTATGAATGCCGGCAGCTCTGTGCATTTGCGCCCCCATTGTTTTTCGGTATAGCCTTTGATCAGAGTTTCATATATGTCGTTGCCAATAAGCAGCCGAGCCTGTTCCTCAAGATTGGCCGGTTCTCTGCCATGCAGCATTTCTCTTGCTTCTTTCCTTTGTTCTTCAAGAATCACGTGAGCTTGCTCCGGGGTCGTAACCTTCCACATTTGGCAGAATGTGTTCATATTGAAGGGTAGATTGTAAAGGCAGCCTTTATAGTAGGCTACCGGACAATTTGTATAGCGGTTGAACTCTGTTATTGAGTTGACAAAATCCCACACGGCTTTATTCGAGGTGTGGAATATGTGGGCGCCATATTTGTGCACATTTATGCCCTCGACGCTTTCGCAATATATATTGCCTCCGGCATGTGGGCGCTTGTCGATGACAAGGCATCGTTTACCTTGTTTATGGGCAAAGTGTGCAAACGTGGCG
>CAYTLU010000063.1:0-2631 GCA_964438665.1 uncultured Bacteroides sp. | reverse complement strand
TGCGTACACCAAAGCGTTTCATCTCTGATGATTACCTGCACCTTCCCATCTTCATCCGAGAGATGGTATAATATGAATTGTATATCTTGCGACATCGTTAGAATCTACGAGGTTCTATATTCTCAACGGTCGCAAAGTTTTCAACCAGTAACGATCGGTCAAATACCCATAATATACGTTTCCCGGCGGTGCATAGACAGCATCGTCGGGAAGTTTTTTTGACTAGCGGGTCTGTGATATTGGCCTGAAAACGGCTGCTCGGATTATTTGGCGGCGCGCTTGCGCTCCAATTCGTCAAGGATGATCTTGCGCAGACGGAGATGATGGGGTGTCACTTCGACATATTCGTCAGCCTTGATGTATTCCAAGGCCTCCTCCAGGCTGAACACGACCGGCGGGATGATGCGCGCCTTGTCGTCAGCCCCGGAAGCACGCATGTTGGTGAGCTTTTTCGACTTCGTGACATTTACAACGATATCATTGTCCTTGGCATTTTCGCCCACTACCTGTCCGGCATAGACCTCTTCCTGCGGGAATATGAAGAACCGTCCGCGATCCTGCAGTTTGTCGATCGCATAGGCGTAAGCCGTTCCGGCCTCCATTGCGATGAGCGATCCGTTTGTACGCCGCTCTATGTCGCCCTTCCAAGGCTGATATTCCAGGAAGCGGTGTGCCATAATGGCTTCACCGGCTGAAGCGGTCAGCACATTGTTGCGCAATCCGATAATGCCGCGTGAAGGGATGTTGAATTCCATGTTGACGCGGTCATTCTGGGTCATCATCGATGTCAGATCGCCCTTGCGTCGGGTCACCATGTCGATCATCTTCGATGCATATTCCTCCGGAACATTGATTGTCAGCAGTTCGACCGGTTCGCACTTGACGCCATCGATCTCCTTGACAATCACCTGCGGCTGACCGACCTGCAATTCGTAACCCTCACGGCGCATGGTCTCGATCAGCACGGACAAATGCAGCACCCCGCGGCCATAGACAGTCCAGACATCATCATCGGGCGCTTTCTCAACGCGGAGCGCAAGATTACGGTCAAGTTCACGCGTCAGGCGGTCGGCGATATGGCGCGATGTGACATATTTTCCATCGCGACCGAAAAACGGACTGTCGTTGATGGTAAAACTCATTGACATGGTAGGCTCATCGATGGCAATGCGCGGCAGCGCTTCCGGAGTTTCAATGTCGGCAATGGTGTCGCCGATCTCAAAGTCCGTGATTCCGACAAGGGCACATATATCGCCGCTCTTGACGCTCTCAACACGCTTGCGTCCCATGCCCTCAAACACATGCAGCTCTTTGATGCGCTGGCGCACGATCGAACCGTCTTTTTTGCAGAGAGCCACATCAGCCCCCTCGCGCAACTCGCCGCGATGCACACGACCGACGGCGATGCGGCCCACATAGGAAGAATAATCAAGCGACGTTATCAGCATCTGCACCGGGCCATCAAGCGTTGTCGGCGCCGGAATATATTCGATGATTGCATCCAGAACGGCGGTGATGTCGTTGGTCGGTTTCTGCCAGTCGGTGCTCATCCAACCCTGCTTCGCCGAGCCATAGATGGTCGGGAAATCGAGCTGATCCTCCGTTGCATCGAGATTGAACATCAGATCGAACACCATTTCCTGCACCTCATCGGGACGACAGTTGGGTTTATCGACCTTATTTATCACCACAACCGGTTTCAACCCCATCTGGATGGCCTTCTGAAGCACGAAGCGGGTCTGGGGCATCGGGCCTTCGAACGCATCGACAAGCAGCAGACATCCATCGGCCATGTTCAGCACTCGCTCCACCTCTCCGCCAAAGTCGGCGTGTCCCGGAGTGTCAATAATGTTTATTTTGCAATCCTTATAATTTATCGAGACATTTTTCGACAGGATTGTTATCCCGCGCTCACGTTCAAGATCGTTGTTGTCAAGAATCAGTTCGCCGGCATTCTGGTTCTCGCGAAAAAGGTTTCCGGCTAAAAGCATTTTATCGACCAATGTGGTCTTGCCATGATCCACATGGGCAATGATGGCAATGTTGCGAATGTTCTGCATAGGCTGTTTTATTTTCAGGGTGCAAATTTACACAGAAATCGCGGAAAATTACTAAATTTGTTGAAATAAAACTTCATACAGCCATTCCGAGACATGAAAAAGATTTTCCTTGCCATAACAGCCGCAATCGTAGGCCTATCTGCAGCTGCACAGACAACTATTGTTGACAACCATCGGGCCGCCGGCCGCATTATCTGCACTGACTCTATTGACCGTGAGGCTGCCATGCTGCTGCAAGACTTCACCAAACGCGCCACCGGAGCCGACATTCCTATCGTAGCCAAAAGGATAAAGCCGAAGAAAGGTGATGTCCTGTTCCGGCGGCCGACCGATGATGCCGTCAAGGAAGACGGATTCCGCTTGTCAACCGAGCCGGGCTATCTTATAATAGAAGGTGGAAAAGGCAAGGGATCGGCCTACGGTGTCGTGACGTTGCTTGAACGTTATTTAGATTGCAACTATTGGAGCGAGCGAGACTTCACCGTGCCGCAGACTGCCGACTTCAAGTTGCCGCGGATCAACATTGTGGAGAATCCGGTATTCCGCTACCGCCAGTCGCAGAACTATGCCC
>CAYTLU010000062.1:0-6981 GCA_964438665.1 uncultured Bacteroides sp. | reverse complement strand
AATCGTGTTCCCGGTTCAAGCATCAGGCTGTAGGCTGAAAGATGCTCGGGTTTTAGTTCAAGGGTCTTGTACAATGTTTCAGCCCAGCTTTCCATATCCTCTCCGGGAAGACCATAAATGAGATCCAGACTCAGATTCTTTATCCCCGCATCTCTGAGATGTGCCACGGCTTTCAGTGAATCGAGAGCGGTGTGCCTGCGACCGATTCTGCTCAGCTCGGTGTCATTCATGCTCTGGATTCCCATACTGACTCTATTGACCGGTAGCTTAGCGATGGCGCGTGATGACTCTGCGGTTATGTCCTCGGGATTTACTTCAATGGTGATTTCCCGACAAGACTCATGCGGAAGGAATTCGAAGATTATTTTAAGTTGGTCGGCAGTCAGTATCGATGGAGTGCCGCCACCGATATATATTGTCTGAACAGGCTCCGTCCCGATTTCGCCGGCTCTCCATCCGAATTCACGTTTCAGAGCCTTGACATATTCATTTACATTTCCGGATTTCGGAATGGAATAAAAGTCGCAGTAGTGGCATTTGCTGTGACAGTAGGGGATATGGATATAAATTCCGCTCATGGTTTCGGCAGATCGCTGTTTCGAGGTTAATCACGTCCGCACATTGCCTTAAACTGGCAGAAAGTGCAGTTGTGTTCTTTTTGGGTCTGGATAAAATCCTGTTCCGGATTAAAAATTTCTTCCACTTTTGCTTTCAGGTGCATGACAAATTCATCGCTGACAGAGTGGTAGTCGCCAATTTCCATTTTTGCAGCCTTAAGTTTTTCCACACCTTTTGCCGTTATGGAAAGGAATTTGTAGATGACCGGTTCGATGGCTTCGTCCGTTCCGTTCAGGCTGTTGTAGATATGGCAATACAGGAGCAGCTGCAAGATAGCTTTTGCGCGGGATGATGTCTCGCCATTGAAGAGAGCTTCGATAGAGCCGGTTGAAAGCACATCACCTCCGGTTTTGTAATCGACAAAACGCTTCATCCCTCTGACTATATCAATCCTGTCAATAATCTGACGAACGTTGATTGAAATATCCGGAGAGATTTCAAGCACGCCTTGCATTGGGTATTCAGCCCGGACAAACGTAAACGGACATGTTTTGATGTCTTCCCGGAGCATTGCCGTTATAGCGGCTCGGATAACTTTGCTGATAACAAGATTTTCTCCCAGCAGCGGCTCTAACAGGCGGTCGTCATTCAACCGGTTGAAATTGCGGTTTATCGCTTTTGTGATATACCGATCAAGGGTCAGGTCATTGGGCCTTGTCAGCGGCAACAGCATAGATTCGGTAATGGTCACCGGATCTTTGTCATCGTTCTGGAATGATTCATAAATGGTTTGTGCCACTTCATGAACCACTGTTCCGTATGTGCTGGAATCGATATAGTCGGTTATATCGTTATCGGCATTATATCCCTCGACATATTGCAGGTAGAAATTCAGCGGGCAACTGATATATGTGTTGATTGCGCTTGCCGAAAGATTGAGCTCTCCGCCTTGGCGGAATCGGTTGAGCTTTTTAATGACATCATCAGTCTTTTTGACAGAAATGGGCTGCGGCGAGAATCGTTGTGCATCGTAAAGCCCAAGTCGGTGGCAGATGTTATTGCCGTTGAAAAAGTATAGCAGCTGAGATAGATAGCGCGACATCTCGCTGCTTTTCAACCCTCCTACGCTTCGGGCGTCATATATCAATGTCACATGTTCGGAGCGGGAAATCAACCGGTAGAAATAGTATGCGAAAATGCTTTCCTGAAAGTCGAGGGTTGACATTCCGTAGCCATGCCGCAGAGCGTCAGGAATGAATGAGCGGGAGTAGTGTCTGCGTGGAAACACTCGTTCGTTCATCGAC
Organism: uncultured Bacteroides sp.; assembly: GCA_964438665.1. Taxonomy (GTDB): domain Bacteria; phylum Bacteroidota; class Bacteroidia; order Bacteroidales; family Muribaculaceae; genus Paramuribaculum. The sequence goes on along the minus strand of CAYTLU010000062.1, from coordinate 5,119 downwards.
AATATGATGATATTTTTGAAGTCCAGAGCCCTTGTTTCAAGCATGCCCATGATCTGCAGGCCATGCAGTGGTTCGCCTGTGAATCTTATGGTGTCATTAGCAATGGCGCGTTCAATAAGTTTGAAGAAAGAGCTGCCACGCATTGATATGTTAAAATGGCGGATGGAGTCAAACAGTTCGTTGGCGGCCGTGCGGTAGGATTCGATGAACTGACGCGGCATTTGGTCGCTGCCTGAGTTTTCTTCAAGGAAATCGCATAGCCGCGTCACATAGGTATGAACCTGTGCAACATCATCGGTGTCGCCTATCGGGGTGAAAACCGGGGCGAGTCCGGGAGCGATTTCATCAATCAGTCGGGATGGAATTGTGAACAGCCGTTTGCTTTGGATTTCATTTTCAAGCCGCCGGCAGCCATCGGCATCCGCATTTCTCAGCAGTCCTACAATGAGCAGCGATTTCACGTCTTCATAGAAATAGACGTGCTGTCCCGATCTGATGCGTGAGCGGAGTTGGAGGCTGATGATGTTTTTTATGAGTGACGCCATCGGACTTAGTCGCATCGGGAATCCCATGGTGACATTCAGTGTCGTTATTGTGGATGGAACTGAATGTATCATTGGGATGAACAGCGATTCGTCCGGCAATACGACAGCAGTGTCAATCGCATTTTCCGGATTGGAGATAGTTTCGTTTTCTACCCATCCTGTCAACGCGCTTCCGGCCGCTTTGACCTGACCAATGTTGGATGGCACCCCCAAAATTGTTATTTCCGGCAATTTTTCAATCTTTTTTTCCGGCAAACGGTAGCGTGACGGAAATTCCCGGATGTTCCGTTTCATAAACCGCGAAGCCCTGTTGCCTTCAATTTCAAATGCAGGCGAATTGAAATCCCAGTAGAAATCAGCGCGCCCCATCTTTTGGAGGCTGGAGAAAATTTTTATCTCCGATGTTGACAGGACGTTGAAGCCCACAAATATATATCGCTTGTAGATCGGTTCGTAGTCGGAGTCCCGGTCAAGCATCCTGACTGCATTGCGGTAAAGCATGCCCGATGAAGCCAGCCCATTATCCATCAGTCTGTTTCTGAATGAATGGTAGAGGGGATTCAGCACTTCCCACAGTTTTACGAATTTGATGTGTTGAGGCTTGTCTTCCTGTTGGTCAAGATGATTCCAGAATCGATCCACGGTTTCACGGGTGCGATCCTCTCCCCAGTAACGTTTTATTATCTCAAGTTGTTCTTCCGTCAGAAAGTTGCTTGAAATCTCCCGGAGTCGCTTGACGTTGACAAACAGGGAGTCGGCATCCACAAGATATCGGTCAACATCATTGAAGTCAGACAGGAGCATTTCGCCCCAGAATACAAACCTGTCAAAATCGGTCTCTACACCCGGAATTTTGCGGTATTCATCGAAAAGCGTAAACAACTGATCATAACGGTTGGCTTCATTCAGAGATGAGAATCCGGCAACAAAATCGGTTATATTTGTTATCTCCGGGAGCAGCCCGCCGTGTTCGGACAATGCTTCTTCCATGAAGTGGGTGAAGAACGCCGCGCTTCGCTTGTTGGGAAACACGAAGCAGAAGTCAGACATATTGTCAGACTCCTTGTCGGCATACACCTCCGCAACCTGTTGAAGAAACGGAATCATTTTGTCTTCTGGATCAATAGCATGATTACTTTTATAGCAACATCAAGATTGACGATCTTGCCGTTTGCGTTTCCGGCTATATCGGTTCGGGCATGGTCAAATGTCTCTATTAGTTTCTCGACATTCTCTTCCGTGATGAATCTTGCAAAGCGTGTGGAGAACTTCTCTTCATCCGAGGTCATATAGTTGAGGTCGGGCATGTTGAAGTTGTAGATGAAATTCTCGCGAATAAGTCGGATTGCATAGGAATAGAATCTGCATTCTGTCTCTCGTCCGATGCCGGCAAGCTCATCGGCCCATCCGCGAAGGTCATGGACATTACGCTGATAGGCCAGACGCATCAGCCTGACGAATAGATCGAAGAAAAGAGCGGATTCCTTGCTTTGTCTGACCGCTTCGACAGCGCGGACGGCATTCCCCTCGGCAATATGTGCTGCCGCCATCGCATCCGCTTTGTTCATTTCAAACCGCGAGCAGAGATATTCGGCCACTATATCATCGGGCAGACGTTTGAGCTGAATGCGTTGCACTCGTGAATATATTGTCGGCAGTATCTCGCGGGGATTGTCGCTGACCATTATGAAGAGTGTGTCGTCATAAGGCTCTTCTATCAGTTTCAGGAGCTTATTGGCCGCTTCCGGATTCATTTTTTCGGGCAGCCACCAGATGACTATCTTGTAGCGGGATACGTGAGATGTGAAAGCCAGTGTGCGGATAAGTTCCGCGCTTTCGGTGACGTATGTCACCGGTTGGGCATTCTTTTTCTGGAATGTCGATGCCCATTCCTGAAAATCCATATACAGTCTGCCGTCAATATATTTCAGCCATTCTTCCCGAAAATCATTAGATATCGGAGCCGAATTCATCCCGTCGAGTTTCACCACCGGATATATATAGGTGGTGTCGATATGGTTCATCGACTGATGCAACAGACATGGCTGGCAATGTCCGCATGCATCGCCGTTTACACCGCGATGTTCGCAGTGGATATATTGCGCGAAAGCTCTTGCCAATGCCATTTTCCCTATGCCCGCCGGCCCTTCCAGAAGCAGGGCATGGGGCAGCCTGTCAGAGTCGGCCATCTGCCGCATCCGCTGTTTTGCATCTTCATGTCCGGGAATCTCGCTGAATTTCATATCCGTGATTTTAAATATCAGATACTACAAAGATAATAAGAATATTTAATATCAAAGCGCGGCTTATGGTTGGAAGCCGCGCTTTGAGTGGTTATTTCATCGACAGATATCAGGCTTTGTAGGCCTCAGTCTGTTCGGGTGTGAAGTTGGCAATGAAATCGGCATGCTTTGTCACTACTTCCTGAGCGAGTTTGTTATATACTTCTGCCGATTTTGTAAATTCAGCATTGCGTGTGGCATCCTGAAGCAGAAGATATCCCATGATGATGTTTCCGGCCATCTCAACCATGCGGCGAGACATGAAGTCGGTATAGGCGGCATCTTTCACTTCCAGCACCTTAGCCACTGATTCCTCATATTTTGCTGTCATGGCAATGAGGTTGTCGCGTAGCGGGCGGAGGTTGTCGCTGACTTCCTGAGCCTCGTAATCGCGGATCATGTTCAGGTATGTGCCGGTGGTGACGTGGCGGATAGCTGCAACAACCTGAAGTTGGGTTGTGCCTTCATAGATCGATGTGATGCGGGCGTCACGGTAAACGCGTTCGCAGGCATAGTCTTTCATGAAGCCCGAGCCGCCATGTATCTGGATGCAGTCATAGGCGTTCTGGTTGCAATATTCCGATCCAAGACCCTTGACAAGCGGAGTGCATGCATCGGCAAGCTTTGTATAGGCTTTCATCTCTTTGCGCTCTTCCGGAGTCAGGCTGCGTTCTTTTGCGATGTCCTCATAGATTTTGTAAACATCAACGAAGCGCGCTGTCTCATAGAGCAATGCGCGAGATGCATCGAGCTTTGCTTTCATCACGGCGAGCATTTCATAGACAGCCGGGAATTCGATGATTGCCTTTCCGAATTGCTTGCGGTCTTTTGCATAGGCGAGTGCTTCGCGATAGGCGCGTTCGCTGACGCCTACCGACTGGGCGGCAATGCCGAGGCGAGCGCCGTTCATCAGGGCCATCACATATTTTATAAGGCCAAGACGACGTGAGCCGCAAAGTTCGGCTTTGGCGTTTTTGTAAACAAGTTCGCATGTCGGTGAGCCCTTGATGCCCATCTTGTTTTCAATACGGCGCACTGTGACACCGCCATCGCGCTTGTCATAGATGAACATTGAAAGGCCGCGGCCGTCTTTTGTTCCTTCTTCCGAGCGGGCAAGGACAAGATGGATGTCGGAGTCGCCGTTGGTGATGAAACGTTTGACGCCGTTCAGACGCCATGTGCCGTCAGGCTGTTCGGTGGCTTTGAGCATAACGGATTGCAGATCCGATCCGGCATCCGGTTCGGTAAGGTCCATTGACATAGTCTCACCCTTGCATACGCGCGGGATGAAACGCTGTTTCTGATCCTCATCGGCAAATTCATAGATTGTTTCGGCGCAGTCCTGCAATCCCCACAGGTTTTCAAAACCGGTGTCGGCACGGCTTACGATGTCAGCAGCCATGATATAGGGGGTGATAGGGAAATTGAGACCGCCCAGACGTCGGGGCATTGCCATGCCCATCAAGCCGGCCTTGCGGCATAGCTCCAGATTTTCCTGAGTGCCGTCGGCATAGACCACGTGTCCGTCTTCAACGTGCGGGCCTTGGTGATCAACGTTCTCAGCGTTTTCTGCGATCTTACCGCCGCAGATTTCGCCGACAACTTCAAGAACTTTGTCGTAAGAGTCCATAGCATCCTCGAAATTCAGGGGTGCATAGTCATATTTCTCGGCATCGGCAAAGTTACGCTCTTTAAGTTCAACGATTTTTTGCATCAACGGATGGTTGAGGTGATGCTTCAAATCGGGATTGTCATTATAAAAATTAGCCATAGCTTTGTTTACTTGGAGTTCTTTTTGTAGTACTTAATCAATTTGGGAATCACGTCCTCAGCGTTGCCGGTGATTACAAAATCGGCAATTGTGTTGATCGGCGCGTCCGGATCATTGTTGATGGAAAGGATTATTGAGCTTTCCTGCATGCCGGCAATGTGTTGGATTTGTCCGGAGATGCCGCATGCGATGTAAAGTTTAGGACGGACGGTCACACCGGTCTGGCCGATCTGACGGTCATGTTCGCAGAACCCGGCATCGACAGCCGCGCGAGATGCACCGACTTCCCCGCCAAGAGTTTCGGCCAGTTTGTAGAGCAGATCGAAATTCTCTTTTGACCCCATGCCGTAGCCGCCGGCAACGATGATTGGAGAGTTTTTGATGTTGACTTTCGATTTTTCAATGTGACGGTCGATGATCTCAACGGCGAAATCCTCGGGTGCAACATATTTTGATGCATCGAGTTCGATGACCTCTCCCTTATGGTTTTCATCAAATATTTCTTTCTTCATCACGCCCTC
>CAYTLU010000061.1:0-2421 GCA_964438665.1 uncultured Bacteroides sp. | reverse complement strand
TTGAGCGTCTTGTATTCCTCGGAACCCAACGGCAGAAAATCGAGCCGATTGCTCATTGCGGAATACTCCTGCCACAACTTTGTCGAGATTGCTTTGACGGATTCATAACGCTCCTCAAAAGGCTTTACGTGCTGCTCAAACAAGCGCTCAAAATCCACTGACAGAATACCCGCAACCCCGACCGCCGAAAACTTTTCAACCTCCGATAGCAGGGAAACAGTATCAGACAACAACTTATCTGCATCCTCTGCGGCCTCTTTCTCGGCAGTCTCGATAATGCTGTTCGTGTCGCTGTAATCACGATAAAACTCCGACAATATCAAAGCATCATCAAAAGTCATTTGACCATTGACGCATAAAGGCAGAAAACTATTTATATGCCTTAGACGGGTCACTATTTGTGCTATGCTCATACTCACGAATTAAAAAGGTCATCCATTGTCACCTCGCTGTGAACGATGCTGTGGTGTTTACCCTCGCCGACACCGAAAGTCGTGACAAAAGTATTGACAAGGGTTTTCTTGGTTTTTGTTTTAACTCTAAAAACATCTTGACGATTGCGCAGTTTGGTTTCGTAATCTTTTGTAATGTTGTATGCGCCTTCACTGAATTTTATTTCGCACAGATGTACGATACGGTCGGCCCGCTCGATTATCATATCGATTTGACTTCCGGGTGTGCTCTGCTCCTTATCCGGCGCACATCGCCAAGTGGAAATGGAAGTCGCCATTCCGGAGATGCCCAGCGAGTTCTTGATTTGTGCATTGTGCATCATACATATCAACTCAAATGTAAGCCCCATCCACGAATATATGTTGCTCGCTCCGATATGGTGCGTCCACCACTGTTCATCTTTGGATAGGTCCTTCTCAATAAATTTGAAATAGAACAGCGTATAAAAATCGACCAATCTATAAATAGCATTCCTGCGGCGGTTGTCGAAGATACCGGTTTTGTCAATAAAATTGCACCGTTCAAGATTTGTAAGAATACGGGTAAGATAGGCTCCGGATATTTTTGTCTTTTCGCTGATTTCCGCTCTTGTGAGTCCGGATTTATTGTCAGACAGCGTTCTCACGACATCTACATAAGAGTCTGCGCCGGGGAAGATGGCGTTGTAGAGTTCATCAAATTCTATCTTCAACGCTCCCATATCCGAGAAACACAGATTGTCGATATTCTGCGCAAGACTCAACTGCGGGTCCATCATTTTGAGATAGAACGGAACGCCACCGGTCAGCATATAGCATTGCATAATCTGATAGCGGTCCCAATTAACCGACTGGCTTTGCAGGTAATCTTCGGTCTCTTTCAGCGTAAAGGGTTTCAAATAAATTCTGTGCCTTATTCGGTTGTGCAGGCCGCCGCGATTTTTTAGCAGTTTGTCCGTCATCCACGAGGTGGCAGAGCCTGTGGCAACCAATACGATATTGTATTGGCTTGCAGCCCAGCTATTCCAGAAATACTCCAATACACGAACAAAGTTTGAGCGCTGAGTATCAAGCCACGGCATTTCGTCAATAAATACGACCTTCTTCCTGTCGTCCGGCAAAGAGATAAGATACGCTTTCAAAGCGTCAAATGCGTCAAACCAATTTTTGAATATAGGATGTTTTGTTCCGGAGTAACTTTTAAGCGCTTTGGTAAAATTACTAAGTTGCTCGCGAGCACGCAGATTATGACCTCCAACAAATTTGAAATCGTACTTTCCTTCAAAAAACTGCTCTACGAGAAAAGTTTTGCCAATCCTTCGCCTGCCGCACACGATAACAAACTCCGATTCGTTGGAGTCCAAACACTTTTGGAGTTTTTCGCATTCTTGTAGACGGGCAATTAATCTGTTAGTCATATTATTGAATTTTGGACAAAGGTATAAAATTTATTTGAAAACGATTTGTTTTAAGCACGAGTTATTACCAGAATTTTGTGATTTCACCGAATTGTGGTAATAACTCGCACATAAATTAGAGCAAAATTGCCACCTGGATATTCGAGAATGTTCGAGATATTACCACAACGTAGCTTGTTTGCTTTGCTATGGTAATGGCTCGTGCATAAACCGGAAACAATTACTTTTCGATGGATTCCGCTTCTTTCTGCTCAAACATTTTGTCGACCATACCGACGGCTTCGATTTTCTTGCTGTCGACAATCTTTGCGTAGATTTGCGTCGTGCGGACATCGGCGTGCCCCATCAACTTGCAGGTGGTATAAAGGTCAGCCCCGACCGTCATCATCATCGTGCCGAAAGTATGCCGTGAGGTGTGGTAAGTAATCACTTTGTCGATGCCGGCCTTCGCAACCCATTGTTTGAGTATCTTGTTGGTTGTCATTCGGGAGGGCAACGCCGCAAATATGAGTGAGTTGTCATCATCGGTCTCGCGCTTCGGCAGCCACTTGATTGCATTCTTGGACAGCGGC
>CAYTLU010000060.1:0-2799 GCA_964438665.1 uncultured Bacteroides sp. | reverse complement strand
AAGATACAACGTATTGATCCACTTGGAGTCAAATCCAGTCAGCATCTGATTTACAACAATAAGAATATCAATCTGCTTGCCCGGCTCAAGATGTTTATAAGCCTCTTTATGGGCAAGCCGGTTTGACATATCTTTCTTCATAGCGGAGAATGTCGCTACTTCATAGTTCTTATTGTATAGGGTATTGTATTCTCCGATAATCAATTCCAACGCAGCTTCTTTGTCAAAACCACTGCCACCTTCATCGATGTTAGGGTCAAAGAGTGAAGTTACATTGAGTTGAGGTGCTTTCTCTCGCAGAAGTTTATAGTATTCAACCGCTTCGGCAATGCTGCTTGTGGCAAGTATAGCATGATACTTGCGATTACGACTCAACAAGGGGAATCGCTTTATGATGTTATCGACAACTCGCTCCCTATGTTCCGGTCGCTCATATTGTGTAGTGGGTAGATAATCTTCTATTCCCTTGCTGAACTCGCCGTTTGCTTGCATTTCGCCCGCCATCGGAACATCGTCCATGTATTTCAAATACATCGACCTCTTGGCATCATTTTCGAGTGCTTCCTCCTCTGTGTGCGCCTTTGCCTTTTCAAGTGCCACGGCTTGGCGGAGGTCAATGTCATCGTATGTGGGACACATCACGGGATTAAAGCCGAGAACATTACCGTCTCTGATACCGTCAGGCATAACATATCGGTGCAACTCATCGCCAAAGAGAGAAACGGTGGTGTTCATGTTCTTCTCATATTCGGGCATAATCGGTGTGCCGGTGAAGCCGAAGAACAGTGCCATCGGGAATGTCTCCCTGATAGTAGGATACATTTCTCCGAAAACCGATCGGTGAGCTTCGTCAACGATGAACACTATCTTTTTAGCCCGGATTTGCTCCAGCTCATTCTTACGCTGTTGCATGGTCTCTTCATTGATACGACTCATCTTCTGAATGGAAGTAACAATGAGTTTATCGTTTGAGTCATTGCTTTTGAGTTTGGTGATGAGCTTATTGGTATTGCTCGTGTCCTGCACGGTGTCCTCCTCGGCGAAGCCGGAGTATTCCTTATAACTTTGGTCGCCAAGTTCGATGCGGTCAACGAGAAAGACAACCTTCTCGGCATCGTCATTTGACTGTGCTATCAACTGGGCACTCTTGAAACTGGTCAGTGTCTTACCACTGCCAGTGGTGTGCCAGATATGACCGCCAAGCTGGTCTGATACTTTCCAGTTGTGCTGTTGCACCTTTTGGTATATGCTTTTGGCAGCATAATACTGATAACTGCGCATCACTTTTAGAATGCCATCGCCCTTGTCGGGAACGGTATAATACCCAATAAGCTGATGAGCCATAGGGATTGACAGAAGTGTTTCGGCAATGTCGGGCCATTCATTTATCAACTCATTGTTGAAGTCTTCCCAATGAAAGTAGAAATCAGAATTAAATTTGCCGTCAGGTCCGGGATTTGCAAAGTAGAGTGTCTCCTCCGGATTCATTGCAACAAAAATTTGCACCAATGAGAATATGCCGTCGAAAACACCCGAATTCATATATCGCTCAATTTGATTACAAGCGTTCTTCACAGGTATACCGCTACGTTTCAATTCCACATGAATCAACGGCATTCCGTTGATAAGAAGTGTGAAGTCGCCACGACGTTCGCCCAATATCCGGGAGTTCGTTGTAAACTTAGGCTGACGTGCTATCTGATATACGGTATCATTGGATCCAATCTTCTGCTTATCATATACAATAAGGCTGACTGTCTTGCCAAAGTGTAGATTATCCTCCGGATTGTCACGTATTATGGAAACACTCGTGCCATTGATAAATTCGCTATTCAGACGCAGTGGCGAACGGAGATCTCTCACCTGCTGAAGCACCTGTTGCATCTCCCCATCAGTGAGGGGACAATTGTTTAGGCAATCGATGCCACTATTGAGTTTTGATAGAATCTTTCGCCAATTTTCAATGAGGTCAGCTTCTGTCGGATACATCAACACGGGATATTGCCCCCAACCTTTACGGCGAAGGGCATCAACCATAGCTTCCTCAAACGATGTCTCTTTATTAAATCTCTCTGCCATAACTTATACAAACATTTTATCGAGCAGCGCTTGTTTCAGATTCCGCAGTTTTCCCAACTTCTGCTCATTAAGTCGGATAAGTCGGTCGTATTCTGATAAGATGTCTGAAACCGCTTTTTGCTCTTTCTCAGATGGTACAAGCATTTTATATTCAAGCATCTTGTCAATTTTGAGCACTCTGTTACGTCCTGCACTTCCTGGAGACGCAAGAGTGAGATGCTTCCTAAAACGATTATTAATAAGAGCATAGCGAAAAAATAGCGGCACATTCTCTTCATTGAATGAGAATTGCGGGAAACGATGAGAAACCAATTTCCCCTCATCGCTTGATTCCGTAATTGCTACTGCAAGTTCCCATCCGAAGGTGATATTAACTATTAGATTATTGGATCGCACTACACTCATTTGCGCAGTTTCAAGTTCTGCTCCTTTCGGAACATAACTATGAAAAGTGCCTTTGCCGTGACTTCTTATGCCTAATCGATCATAACCGTCATGTGGGGTCTCAACTATTTCTTTGTAAGGAGTGACGATTTCATCCAGCCTTTTTTCTTCCCAGTCTTCAGTAAATCCCTCTAATCTAACACGAGGCTTAGTTTCTTTTCCTTGTGGGAAATGGGTTGTGAGCAATGCAATCTTCAAGTTGCGTAATTTCTCACAAACATTCATTTGATGACAAATCAGCGCATCTATATTTTTGAAAGACTCAGTTATTTTAAT
>CAYTLU010000059.1:0-9382 GCA_964438665.1 uncultured Bacteroides sp. | reverse complement strand
TTTCGGCGTTATAGTAGAGGTCATGTTTTTTGCCGTGCTTTACGAGTTTGTAACCGTGAGCCTCGGCAATCTTGATGAGTTCTTTCCATTTCATGTCAAAAATCTTGTTTAGTTTTGCGCTACAAAATTATAACATTTTTGTTATACCACCAAATTTTCAGTAAAAAAACGAAAATGTTATATATTTTTTCAATCAGGCATAGAAGACAAAGTCGGTTGGAAGGGATGTACTTATTGCTTTTTACTTACGGTCGGATGTGGACGCCTCTCGGCGGAGTTCCCTTTCTCTCCATCCACATAATATCTTCAATAGATAGATCTAAATCAACGAGTTAAGCTGTTTTTCCAAAATAGCCGAAACCAAATCGAGACGGACAGCTGATTGTTCTGAGTGGGAATCAAAAACATCTGATTGTTCCTTTGAAAGTTCATTTTGGCAAATTGTTCTTTTCTCGGAACAATTTATTATCTTTGCCCCATCATCAGCAAAACTCATTATATGGATACTCTTTTGAGTATCTCGATGAAATCTCAGACATAACTCACCGATATTTCGGGACGTGGTTGTCGAAAGTTCGGGGGGGGTCTCGCAGGGTCAAGCTAAACCAGAATGCGCAATCGTCCTATAATAATCAAATGCCGGTTTGTGCCAAAGCAGTTTTGCGTAAATATACTTGGCACACTATGGGTGCGCGATCCGCGCTGGATCGACAACGCCCTCATAAACCACGAGCGCATCCACACCCGCCAGATGCTTGAACTACTCGTCATCCCATTCTATCTTATATATCTCGTGGAATGGCTGATCAGGCTGGCTGTCACGCAAAACTGGTATGAAGCCTATCGGAATATATCATTCGAGCAAGAGGCTTACGCCCACGGACACGACTTGAAATATCTATCCGGCCGCCAACCATTCGCCCAATGGCGATGTCCGAAATAGAAGAAGGACGCTCTCACGAGCATCCTTCATCATTTACACATAGTACTTAACGTCAGTGGATTTTTATCTAATGTCTAATCATAACTTATGAAAAGCGTTTCAATGCCGCTCTACGAGCGGGCTTGTGACAACAAAGATATACAATTATTCTTATCTTTCCTACACTGGCTCGGTTGCTCACACATCGCTTCCGACAACAGTTTTTAAATAAAAAACCATCTCTTTTTTTAATTTTTCCAAAGAGATCCAAACATTATGCATAAAATGAAAGTTTGGGAACAAAATCTGCATCAATTTGCAATTGTGTTAAATTTAATTAAATACATCCACAATCCTGACTTTGCTTGATTTTTCACATCTTTGCTCACCTCCCATTATGCCCCGCACTGCAAAAAACAAATAAAATTGGTTTTGCACTCGACTAATTCGTATCTTTGCAGTATGGAATTTGAATTGCAAGCAACAGCTCAGGAATCGAATGCCCGCGCGGGGATCATCACTACCGACCACGGACGCATCGAGACCCCTATTTTTATGCCTGTCGGGACGCTTGGCAGCGTAAAAGGGGTGCATCAGCATGAGTTACGCGATGATATAAAAGCCCAAATCATATTAGGCAACACCTATCATCTCTACCTGCGTCCCGGGATAGAGATTATCCGTCAGGCCGGAGGGCTCCACAAATTCAATGGTTGGGAACGCCCCATTCTGACTGACAGCGGCGGATTTCAGGTGTTCTCGCTATCAGACCGCCGCAAACTGACCGAAGAAGGAGCGCATTTCCGCTCACATATCGATGGTTCGCGCCACCTGTTCACTCCGGAGGGGGTTGTTGACATTGAACGCACAATCGGAGCTGACATAATGATGGCTCTCGATGAATGTCCGCCGGGCATGTCTGATTATGCCTACGCAAAAAAATCGCTTGGGCTGACTCACCGATGGCTTGAACGCGGATGGAAGCGATATAAAGAAACTGATGGACTCTACGGCTATTCGCAAGCATATTTTCCGATAGTCCAAGGGGTGAGATATCCTGATCTGCGTCGCGAATCGGCAAAGTTCGTCAGTGATTTCGGAGCTGACGGCAATGCGATCGGCGGACTGGCAGTAGGCGAACCCACGGAAGTGATGTACGAGATGATTGAAGTGGTCAATGACATTCTTCCGGCCGACAAGCCTCGCTACCTGATGGGGGTGGGCACTCCTGCAAATATTCTTGAGGCTATAGATCGCGGCGTTGACATGATGGACTGCGTGATGCCTACGCGCAATGGCCGCAATGGGATGTTGTTCACCGCCAACGGAGTCATGAACATGCGCAACAAAAAATGGGCCGATGATTTCGCACCGATTGACGAAGATGGGCCGAGCTATGTTGACCATGTCTATTCCCGCGCCTATCTGCGCCACCTGTTCATAAGCCAGGAGTTGCTGGCAATGCAAATCGCGTCAATCCACAATCTGGCGTTCTATCTCTGGCTTGTCGGTAAAGCCAGAGAACATATTCTTGCCGGCGATTTCCATTCATGGAAGACTGATATGGTAGAACGCGTCACCCGGCGCCTGTAACTCCTCCAAAAAACACTGCCATCCGGATTACATGATGAAAAGACTGAAACTACCGACTCCGTTTAAGATTCTTGACTGGTATATAATCAAGAAGTTTCTTGGCACGTATATATTCGCCATCATTCTGATTCTGGCGATAACCATCATGTTTGATATCAACGAGAAACTCGATGCGTTTCTCAAAGCGCCGCTGAAAGCCACGCTTTTTGACTATTTTCTGAACTTCCTACCCTATTTTGCCAATCAGTTCAGCCCGCTGTTCACGTTTATAGCCGTCATATTTTTCACATCCAAACTCGCCGACAACTCAGAGATCATCGCAATGCTGTCGTCAGGAATGAGCTACCGGCGATTCATGCGTCCTTATCTTATATCAGCTACCGTTATAGCCATAGCCACATACATTCTGAGCGCATATATCATTCCGCCGGCCAATGTTGAGCGCATCAACTACACCAACACCTATGTCAAGAACAAGCGCGTTGAATATGGGGCGAATATCCAACTGCAAGTGGCAAAAGGAAAGATTGCCTACATGAGCCGATACGACAGCAACACCAAGACCGGCTACAAGTTCTCGTTGGAGTCTTTTGACGGAAAAACAATCACATCGCGCCTGACCGCACAGGTAATCCGCTATGACTCGCTCCATAACTGGCAGGTGCGGGACTACATGATACGAAATTTCAAGGACAACCGCGAGGAAATCAAACGCGGCACGAAACTTGACACCGTAATTCCAATCGAGCCACGCGACTTCCTGATCTCAAAGAATGACCATGAAATGATGACCACCCCTGATCTGAAAGGCTATATCGACCGGCAAAAGATGCGTGGTGTGGCAAACATCAAGGGCTTTGAGATTGAATATCAGCGGCGCTACGCTATGACCGCTGCGGCATTTATTCTTACAATCATCGGCATGTCGCTCTCATCGCGCAAAGTCAAAGGCGGGATGGGCATAAACATCGGCATCGGACTCGTGTTGAGTTTCAGCTACATCCTGTTTATGACAGTCACATCGACATTCGCTGTCAGCGGCTACACATCGCCTACCATAGCAATGTGGATTCCCAATGCGATCTATTCGATTATTGCGGTTGTGCTCTACGTCAAGGCTTCGCGCGGATAGCGACATTCGCCTTACCGACTGAATATCCGGGATATGGGTTATCGGAACAATATCGTCAACGAGGTATTATCCGAAAAAAAGGGATGCCGTCGGACTTGGTTTCAACGATCAGTTCTATAGTGCCGGAAATGAAGCGCGTTGAAGGAATCTCTTCTTTGAAAGGGAAGATGGTGACGCAACCGGAATCGCAAAGTTGCGCGACATGGTTATCGTAAGCCACTCCTTTATATATTATGCGATGTGCGAATACCCGCTGCATAATGTCAATCAATCGCATTGGAGTGACGTTTCGGCTTGATACGCGTTACACCTTCACGCCCTACTGTCACTCCGGGCTTCCAGCGAGTACGTGTCAGAGATATTGAATCGATGAAAGCAATCTCTCCGTCCGAAGCATTATATTGGATCGCGCCATATATCTCACGCGCGGTGCGAATGGAATCGAGAGCGAATTTCGCCTCATGCCAACCATCACCGATCAGTCTGCTTGAATAAACTTCACTGCTGCCATCAGAATAGTCAATCCCGACTATCAGCTGCCCCTCATGAGAATTGCCCTGCATCTTTGACCGCAATGTATAAATGTCGCCCTGCTCCCAATTCCGGTCAAATTTCAGAAGAAACGGAATCACGTTGGATTCAAGCGACTGCGTAAACGGACGGAAACGCAGACCGACCCACACATCTACCGAGTCTCCTTCCAATGCCAGTGAGCCTCCATTAAGTCCGGTTGCAGCCGCACCGGAGGCTCCGGCGCGTTCCTGTGCCAGCCTCATATCCTCATCCAGCTTTTCCAAGACAAGATCATAGACCTCGACATATTTTTCCATATTGTAGCCATACCACCTCAAAGACTTGTCAACCTGTTCTGTTGTCAGCCCATGACGCGCGTATATAGCCTGCCGGAAAGCACGCTTTGCCGAATCGGTAGGGAATGATGACGGATTGCTCTCTACAACGCCCTCCGCCTTATGCACATCAACCAAAAGCGCAGCCATATCATCTTCATCAAGCACTCCATCGGGGGTGCTGCTGCACGACCAGACTGCAACGGCAAATGCAGCACAAAAAAACAATATGACCTGACGCCAGCTATTCATCGACCGGATTGTTATCTGAGCTCTTGTCAGGAGCATCGGCGGCAACCGGACATTCAGCGTCAGCGATAGCCTTCGGCGACAATATCTGCCTGTGATAGAACAGAAGCATGGCAAGAATACCTACCGTTATGGCTGAATCAGCAATATTGAATATCGGTTTGAAAAACTCAAACACCTCACCTCCCAACAACGGAATCCAGTCAGGCCATGTGAACGAGAAAAGCGGGAAATAAAGCATATCAACAACCCGGCCATGAAATAGCGATGCATATCCACCTCCGTCCGGGAACAAAACAGCTACCTCCGGCGGCATCGGATTATTGAAGATAACGCCATAGGACACGCAGTCAATGATATTACCTATCGCTCCGGCAACAATCAAGGCAAGACACACTATATATCCTGTCTTGACCGTGACAAAGCGGCATATCCGCCATATATACCAAATCAACACTCCCGCCAGACAAAGACGGAAGATGGTCAGAAACAGCTTGCTTCCCAGCTCCATGCCGAAAGCCATGCCGTTATTCTCAATGAAGAGCAAGCGAAACCAATCGGTTATCACAATCTCTTCACCGAGATAGAAGTGGGTTTTGACCCATACTTTCAGGATCTGGTCAATGACAATCACAGCAAGGATGATTATGACCGCCAATGGCCCTTTTGATATTTTCATTGTCAAGAAATGCGGATTAATTAATCTTATGGCCTGATGCCTGAAATGAATGGCTATTTGCCCTGACCATTCTTGACATCAATGCCGAGTGTAGCATGAGGCACAGCGCGCAGGCGTTCCTTGGGAATCAGTTTCCCGGTTTCCCGGCATATGCCGTATGTCTTGTTTTCGATACGCACAAGAGCGGCTTTCAGATGTTGTATGAACTTCATCTGACGCTGTGCCAACCGTCCCGACTCCTCTTTGCCAAGAGTCGTAGCTCCTTCTTCAAGCACCTTGAACGTTGGCGATGTGTCAGCAATGTCATTTCCCTCCGTATTTGTGACATCAGCCTTCAGCAGTTCATAGTCGCGCTGTGCCTTTGCCAGCTTTTCAAGAATCAGTTCCTTGAATTCCTGAAGCTCCTCATCGGAATAACGTGTTTTTTCTGCCATAATGATGTGAGACTTTATAGTGTGTTAAAATTATCTGTCTATTAGCTTAACATTATTTTCACAAGTATGTTCAATCCGTCAAGATCAAGCAACTCCGATGCTTCATCATTCTCATCAATCGTGTCGATGATCGCAATGTCGTCAGCAAGCACCTGACGAGCGATATAGCCGCTGTATGCTCTGATTGCGGCATCCGATTCCTGACCGGATGCAAAAAGCAAACGGATACGGTCAGTGATCGAATATCCACGCTTCTTGCGGATGTTCTGGATTCGGTTGATCACATCTCGGGCAATGCCTTCGTTAACCAAGTCATCTGTCAGTGTTATATCGAGAGCTACCGTCAGATTGCCTTCATTCGCCACAAGCCAACCCGGAATATCTTCCGATATGACTTCAACATCGCCCAGATCGATGACAACGTTCTGCCCATTCGCCATTATGGTGACATTGCCGTTGCGCTCCATCTCTGCAATCTCCAATTGCGACATCTGCTGGATAGCGGCGGCAACAGGCTTCATCAGTTTGCCGAATTTCGGTCCAAGCTTCTTGAAATCGGGTTTTACACGCTTCACCAGAATACCGGAATCAGCACCGACCATTTCAAGCTCTTTAACATTGACTTCACTGATTATTAAATCTTTCATCGATTCCACTGCCATACGCTGATCTTCATCGACAGCCGGAATCAAAATCTTCTGAAGCGGCTGACGCACTTTAAGATTCGCCTTGCGACGGAGCGAAAGCACCATTGACGTTACCTGCTGGGCAATAGCCATACGGTTTTCCAGACTCTTATCTATCACTGCTTCGTCCGGTTCAGGCAAGAGCATCAGATGGACTGATTTCCGGTTGCCACGAGTGACTGATGTCAGATCGGAATAGAGACGGTCGGCATAGAACGGAGCTATAGGAGCTATCAACATGGCTACCGTTTCCAAGCATGTGTAAAGAGTCTGATAGGCCGCAATCTTATCGGCATCCATTTCTTTTCCCCAGAAGCGTTTGCGGTTAAGGCGGACATACCAGTTTGAAAGATTATCCGTGACAAAATCATTGATTGCACGCGCAGCTTTAGTCGGCTCATAATCCTGAAGCGACTCATCGACAGTCTTCACAAGCGTGTTAAGCAACGAAATGATCCAACGATCTATTTCCGGACGCTCTGCCACAGGGATCTGAGGCTGAGAGTTGTCAAATTCATCAACATTGGCATAAAGCGCAAAGAATGAATATGTATTGTGAAGTGTAGCGAAGAACTTGCGGGCCACCTCCTCTACGCCTGCCGGATCAAATTTGAGGTTGTCCCACGGCGATGAGTTGGAAATCATATACCATCGCAACGGATCAGAACCGTATTTATCGATTGCACCGAAAGGATCAACGGCATTTCCGAGACGTTTAGACATCTTGTTGCCGTCCTTATCAAGCACAAGTCCATTGGAGATAACCGCCTTGTAAGCAACAGAGTCAAACACCATCCCGGCGATTGCATGAAGAGTGAAGAACCATCCACGAGTCTGATCAACACCCTCTGCAATGAAATCGGCCGGATAAAGTTCGCCGCTGTCAAGGCCTTCCTTGTTCTCAAACGGATAATGTATCTGGGCATAAGGCATTGAGCCGGAGTCAAACCATACATCAATCAAGTCTGTCTCCCTGTGCATCGGACGGCCTGATGGCGACACAAGCACAATATCATCGACATACGGACGATGCAGATCTATCTTGGCATAATTCTCCTTCGAGTAGTCACCGGGGATAAATCCTTGTTCTTTGTATGGATTATTTTTCATCACACCGGCGGCAACAGCCTTTTCAATCTCATTATAGAGCATTTCAACGCTGTCGATACAAAGTTCTTCGGAGGCATCCTCCGTGCGCCATATCGGAAGTGGAGTCCCCCAATAGCGGCTGCGCGACAGATTCCAGTCCTGAAGATTCTCAAGCCATTTGCCGAAGCGACCGGTGCCGGTTGCCGTCGGTTTCCATTTTATGCCGGTGTTAAGTTCCATCAACCGTTCGCGCACGGCTGTTGTACGGATAAACCAGCTGTCAAGCGGATAGTAAAGCACCGGTTTATCCGTTCGCCAGCAATGAGGATAGTTGTGCGTATGTTTCTCAATTTTGAACACCTTGTCATTCTGTTTGAGCCACATGCATATCTCAACATCAAGAGTCTCGTCATTGTCGGTCTTTTCCGGATCATAGGCATTCTTGACATACTTACCCTGCCAGGGCGTATATGCTTCCACATCCACCATCTCCTCAACAAATTTCGGATCAAGGTCTGATAGCATGTAAAAACGTCCTGTCATGTCAACCATCGGACGGATATTTCCATCGCGGTCAATCAAATGCAAAGGAGGGACACCGGCCTGTTTCGACACGCGAAGGTCATCAGCTCCGAATGTGCCGGCTATATGCACGAGCCCCGTTCCGTCTTCGGTTGTCACATAGTCGCCCGGAATTACGCGGAATGCACCCTCTCCGGGATTTACCCACGGAATCAACTGCTTGTAGTGAAGACCGACAAGCTGTTCGCCGGGATACGAAGCCACAACTTCAAACGGTATCAGTTTATCGCCTTTATGATAGTCGGCAAGCGCTATCCCGGCAGCTTTCGGATTGAAAAGCGAACCCATCAAATCATCAGCCGCAACAACAGTTTCAGGATTACCCGAATAGGGATTGTATGTGCGTACAACGTTATATTTTATTGCCGGACCGACAGCTATTGCTGTGTTCGATGGGAGAGTCCACGGAGTTGTGGTCCATGCCAGAAGATAGGGCTTACCCCAACCGGTCATAACGTCAAGCGGATCTGTGATTTCAAATTGCGCCACGCATGTCGTGTCCTTGACATCCCGGTAACATCCAGGCTGATTCAGCTCATGGGAGCTAAGGCCTGTGCCCGCAGCCGGAGAATAAGGCTGTATTGTATAGCCTTTATAGAGGAATCCTTTGTCATAGAGCTGACGCAGAAGCCACCACACGCTTTCAATGTAGCGGTTATCATACGTGATATACGGATTCTCCATATCAACCCAATAGCCCATCGATGAAGTCAGAGTTTCCCATTCGCGGGTGAATTTCATCACCTCATTGCGGCATGCTGCGTTGTATTCATCAACCGATATTTTCTTTCCTATATCCTCCTTCGTGATGCCTAGAGTTTTTTCTACGCCAAGTTCAACAGGCAGACCGTGAGTATCCCATCCGGCCTTACGCTTCACATGGAAACCTTTCATGGTCTTGTATCGGCAGAATATATCCTTGATTGTGCGAGCCATCACATGATGGATTCCGGGCATACCGTTGGCACTGGGAGGCCCTTCATAAAACACGAACGAGGGGCAGCCCTCGCGCTCTTTCATGCTCTGCTCAAACAATCCGGCTTCTTTCCACTGCTGAAGCACCTCTTTATTGATGGTCGAAAGGTTGAAATTATCGTAGATATTAAACTTTTTCATACTCCGTAAAAAATTTTTGCAAATATAGCAATTTTCCGCCTAATAACCATAC
>CAYTLU010000058.1:0-3225 GCA_964438665.1 uncultured Bacteroides sp. | reverse complement strand
AGCTGAGAGCATCAGTCCGCGTCTGGCGCAGGATGTGCTGGCTTCTTCTGTCAATGAACAGGAATGGGACTTGTCCCGCCCCATCACGGAGGATGCATCGATCAAGCTCTTTAAATGGGACGATCCGGAAGGCAAGCATGCTTTCTGGCACAGTTCGGCCCACCTTCTGGCGGAAGCCCTTCAGGAGCTGTATCCCGGCGTTAAGTTCGGAATCGGCCCGGCGATTGAGAATGGTTTTTACTATGACATCGATCCGGGTGAACATACGATTACTGCCGCCGACTTTCCGAAGATTGAGAAGAAAATGCTTGAACTTGCGCGTCAGAAGCAGCAGATTGTCCGCGCCGACATATCGAAGGATGATGCATTGAAATTGTTCGGCGACCGTGGCGAGACATATAAATGCGAGCTGATCTCTGAATTGGAGGACGGTCATATCACCACATATACTCAGGGCGCGTTCACCGATCTCTGCCGCGGCCCGCATATTCCCAACACCGCGCCTATCAAGGCTGTCAAGGTGATGTCGCTGGCCGGCGCATATTGGCGCGGCGATGAAAAGCGCAATCAGCTTGTCCGCGTCTATGGCATCACATTCCCCAAGCAGAAGATGCTTGATGAATATTTGCAGGTGCTTGAAGAGGCAAAGAAGCGCGACCATCGCAAACTCGGAAAAGAAATGGAACTTTTTGCCTTCTCGCAGAATGTCGGTGCCGGTCTGCCGCTTTGGTTGCCAAAAGGCGCGGCTCTTCGCGACCGTCTCGAACAGTTCCTGCGCAAGATTCAGAAGCAATATGGCTATCTTCAGGTGATCACTCCGCATATCGGCAACAAGAATCTTTATGTCACATCAGGACACTATGCTAAATACGGCAAAGACTCTTTCCAGCCGATTCACACTCCGGAAGAAGGTGAGGAGTATTTGCTGAAACCGATGAACTGCCCTCACCATTGCGAAATATTCAAGGCTTTTCCGCGCAGCTATCGTGACCTCCCTTTGCGTCTCGCCGAGTTTGGCACGGTCTATCGCTATGAGCAGAGCGGTGAGCTTCACGGACTGACACGTGTGCGCGGATTCACGCAGGATGATGCCCATATTTTCTGCGCCCCTGACCAGATCAAGGATGAATTCCTGAAGGTGATGGATATAATTTTCTATATTTTCAAGGCACTTAAATTTGAAAACTTCGAGGCTCAGATCTCGCTTCGCGATCCTAATAATAAGGAGAAATATATCGGGTCGGATGAAAATTGGCATCTCGCAGAGAATGCAATCATCGAGGCTTGCGAGGAAAAAGGTCTTAAAGCCCGCAAGGAGCTTGGCGAAGCGGCATTCTATGGCCCGAAACTGGACTTCATGGTGAAGGACGCGATCGGCCGCCGCTGGCAGCTTGGCACTATACAGGTTGACTACAACCTCCCTGAGCGTTTCCAGCTTGAATACACCGGCGCGGATAATCAGAAACACCGCCCTGTGATGATCCACCGTGCGCCATTCGGCTCTATGGAGCGCTTTGTGGCCGTCCTTCTTGAACACACCGCAGGCCGTTTCCCGCTGTGGTTGGCTCCGGATCAGGCCGTGGTTCTCCCGATAAGCGAGAAGTTCAATGACTATGCTTATCGTGTGGCAAAAGAACTTAATGCCGCTGATGTGCGTACAATTGTCGATGACCGCAATGAAAAGATCGGCAAGAAGATCCGCGACAATGAACTTCGTCGAATCCCATATTTGCTCATTGTTGGCGAAAAAGAAATGGAAAATGATGAGGTTTCTGTAAGAAAACAGGGCGAAGGTGATAAAGGTACGATGAAAATTACTACCTTTGCACAGAATTTGACCCGGGAGGTCGAAGAAATGATTAACAAATAACCCCACTGAATGGAGAAAAAACCTTTTGTACCCGGACCTCGTCCGAGAAATAACGGTCCTCGCCGTGGTCAGCAGCCATCGCCCAAGGATCAGTATGCCATAAACGAGTACATTCGTGCTCGCGAAGTTCGTCTTGTCGGAGACAATGTCGAAACAGGCATATATTCCATTCACGAAGCCATTCATATCGCTGATGAGCTGGGGCTTGACCTGATTGAGATTTCGCCTAACGCCGTTCCGCCCGTCTGCAAGATTCTGGACTATCAGAAATTCCTGTATCAGCAGAAAAAACATCAGAAAGAGCAGAAAGCAAAATCTACTAAGGTCGTTGTAAAGGAAATCCGCTTCGGACCGCAGACTGATGACCATGACTATAACTTCAAGTTGAGACACGCCATGGAATTCCTGCAAGAAGGGGCTAAGGTGAAAGCATATGTGTTCTTCCGCGGACGTTCGATTCTTTTCAAGGAGCAGGGCGAAGTGCTTCTGTTGCGTTTTGCCAATGATCTGGAAGAATATGGCAAGGTAGAGCAGATGCCTGTGCTTGAAGGGAAGAGAATGATTATCATGCTGTCGCCAAAAAAGAAATAAAAGCAAACCAACCGCGCAGACCGAGTTCGCGCGGCGATTGATTAATAGTAATTTTTTAAAAGTAACTCAAATGCCTAAGATTAAAACTAATTCCGGTGCGAAAAAAAGGTTCACCCTTACCGGATCAGGAAAGATCAAGAGAAAACATGCTTTCAAAAGCCACATTCTCACTAAGAAAACTAAAAAGCAGAAACGCAACCTGACTCACTTCTCGTTGATCGCCAAGGTCGATGAATCGAATGTCAAAGCGTTGCTCGGTCTGAAATAAAGCCGGCTTGAAGATTTCTCAACCACTCACATTTAATAGTGATTTAATTTACTCTTTTTATTAACCGAATGTTTAGCAATCAAGAGCATTAGCCGCTAACTTTCAAAATCAATTAAAGAAATGCCAAGATCAGTAAATCATGTAGCTTCAAGAGCTCGTAGAAAGAAAATCTTAAAACTCACTCGTGGTTACTTCGGTTGCCGCCGTAATGTATGGACCGTTGCCAAGAACACTTGGGAAAAAGGTTTGACTTATGCTTATCGCGACCGCAAAGATAAAAAACGCAATTTCCGTGCGCTTTGGATTCAGCGAATCAACGCTGCTGCACGCATGGAAGATCTTTCTTACTCGAAACTGATGGGTCTTATCCACAAATCGGGTATTGAGATCAACCGCAAGGTGCTTGCTGATCTCGCTCTCAACAATCCTGCCGCTTTCAAGGCTATTGTTGATAAAGTGAAGAACGCATAATCCTTAACCAATAAGATTAAGTAAA
>CAYTLU010000057.1:0-2687 GCA_964438665.1 uncultured Bacteroides sp. | reverse complement strand
CCTTCGTCTTCCAGTTCAAAGCGTTTGAAAATATCCGCATTTACCAAACGCGAGATAAAGTCCTGGCCATATTCCGATGGCGCCTCCTTCATTTTCTTCAACAATTCACCTCGAAGATTGTAATACAGCGAATCCACCTCGTACTTAAACGGACAATCGGGGTGGTTATCACGATAATCATCGACGAGGAATATGTCACCCGAGCGCTTCGTCTCTTCCCATTCGGGAATACTGCGCAATGCCTCCATGGCCTGTGCCGCATACTTGCCGGCTGGCCAATCGCTGAGATAACGTCTGAGATTGTTTTCGGAAACGATAGTGTTGGTATTTGCCCACATCATATCATCGAGTTCCGACAGGTGAACACTGTTCGGATATTTGAGTTTGTAGTTGTGCAAAGCGTTATAATTACCTCGCTCAAGCGTAGCCCAATCACTCTGTTCTTTGGCTCTCTCCTCTTCGATTCGTCTCCGATTCAGCGCTTCTGCCATAGAGGATTGCAATCGCGTCTCCATTTCACGTGCTTCACCTACTTTCGGTCCGGTCGGATAATGCTGCGTATAGGAGATTACCAAACGTTGTGCTTGCTGAATCTCTTCGGGTGTTTGTTTGGGAGCGTTGACAATCTTGTTCCACAACTCCAACTCGTGGGGATCGCGACCTGCTTCCAACAACTGGTCGTAGAGCACATCGCTAACAAAGCCCTTGAAATCGGTATACTCCAAATCTTCATATTGAGCAATCAACGCCACAAGTTTCGATAACTCTATATCAGGTTGGTTCTTAACCTGATTGAGCAATATAGGTTTCTGATTATTTAATCTTGGCATAATGTAACGATTTTAAGATTTTTGTGAAATTATAAAGGCATCCCTCCTGTTTTGCTGTTACTGCGAGGGCCTACAAATCGGCTGCGATTTGCCACAAGGTAATTGAGCAATACGCTCAAATTCAAAAATGCGTATACGATCCATCCGATAACGGTATTTCCGTTTACGGAGCGAATTTGCCGTGCAAATTCGGCTTCGGGCTTCTCTCCGAGGTCGAAATGCGCATAGCCGTCGAACGAGTAGTGCGTCAAACCTCCGCCTCCGATGACGGGAATCAGTTTGTTGTTTTCGCCGAACTGGCGGATTTTTTTCTCCACATCAGTCCACGCCGTGGTTTCGCGATCCTCGAGTTCCGCAGCACGAACGGGAATAACCATAAGATTCCAACTCTCAACGTCGCTCTCTATTTGTGCAAGTGTTTCATCTTTTGGCAGTTTTACAATAGCACGGGCTTTGGTCTCCCAACTCTCGACATTGGAGCCCACGATAGAATCGACGTACGAGGCGAGCTCCTTATCCACGCCGTAGTATTGTTTTGAAAGACGGTAGTTCACCACTTGCTCGCTTGCTTCGGTCAAAAACTTATTGCACTGACGTTCGTAGTTGCTGTACATGTCCTTTATGGTCTTAATCTCCTTACGGGCAATATCTTGCACCGTCTCTTTTTCGGCGACCACATAGAAGAAACGCTGGAAAGGAGCAGCGAATAGCACCGCAACGATTACAAAAGCGGCAACAGCGCCCCATTCTACGAATCTCCACTTGTCGGGGTTGTCCTCTGCACCTTTTGCCTTAATGCTCAAAATAAGCAGCAGCGTAAGACCTGCAATCAGACCGACAGCACCGATGATAGCAATACCGGGCGTGCCGTCCTTTGAGTGAAGAAACATCCCGAAAAAGGTAACCACACCTATTCCGGCCAATCCCAACATTGCAATAATATTGGCAATGGATATTTTACCTTTGTTGTTGTTTGACATATTGTTATTTTTTTTAATTTACCTTTTCTAACTGGAATGTAAACGACTCTTTATTGCCCGGTTTTATACATGTTGCATTCAGCAAACGATTTTTGTCGGGGCTGCATATAAAATCATCATGCACCAAAGTATCACCCTCCGGAGTCGAAGCCTTCTCAAGTTGTTGAATTTCGATTTTGTCTGTTCCCCACTGCACTTTTAGCCGTGCCGAATAGACCTTGTGCGTATTCACCGTATGGTGCTCTATGGTGCCTTCGGTGGACGATGTAAAGATGAAATATGTCCATATATCGTCTACCTTAACGCCATCCTTGTTGTCAATTATCAATTCGTGAGTGCTTTTCCATTTGCCGATGAGCAAGTCATGGTCGTTCATTAAATCATCGAAATTGGCCAGATCGCCGCCCGTGGCATTCAGCGCATCCCTTATCTGAATCGTAGGACCTATACGGCGTGTTTTGTCGTAATATTTGCCGGTCATCGTCAGAATCTTTATGACCTGCTCGGTGGTCAAATTTTCGTTCTTGCTTTTAAGCAGTGCAACGGCTCCGGCTACAACGGGCGAAGCCATTGATGTTCCGCTCATCTCCTGCAGGCCCTGTTGAGCCGAGACCTTGTAACCCATTTTCTTCCACAAACCGGCACAGCGTTTCTCCGAAGCACTCCACAAATCCACTCCCGGGGCCGACACCGTACTGTAATGGACATTCGCATCGGGAACTTCGCCGAAATTACTGAATTCGGCGATCTGTCCCTGATTATCGACAGCCTCGACCTTTATAAGATTCAGACTGCGGTTTTTAGGATCCATACCCATCAACAAACTGTTGTTGCCTGCCGACGTACATAACACGCAGTTGTGGTCATTGGCCGTTTT
>CAYTLU010000056.1:0-3462 GCA_964438665.1 uncultured Bacteroides sp. | reverse complement strand
GGGCGGGGGATTTGTGCAAATCCGCACATTTGTTTGGGGGAATAGGGCGGATGGGGATAGGGCGGGCGAGACGTGTCTCGCCCATACCAAATAGTTGGGAATAAGCGGGTTGGGGTTGAGAGAGGAGATGGATGGGGTGGGTTAGATGGGGGTGGATTGGAGGATGAGGGCGGAGGCGGAGGCGGCGATGCCTTCGCCGCGGCCTGTGAATCCAAGTCGTTCGGTAGTGGTGGCTTTGACGCTGACGCGGTCAGAGGGGATGTTCAAATCAGCTGCGACAGTGGCCTGCATCTGCGGAATGAATGGAAGCAGTTTTGGCTTCTGGGCAATAATCGTGATGTCAACATTTCCAATGGAATAACCATTCTCGGCAAGCAACCCTACGACACGGCGCAGAAGCACACGAGAGTCAGCGCCTTTGTAGGCCGGATCGGTGTCCGGGAAATGGAAGCCTATGTCGCGCAAAGCCGCAGCGCCCAGCAGCGCATCGCAAAGGGCATGCAAAGCGACATCAGCATCGCTATGTCCGAGCAATCCGAGATCCGATGGAATTTTCACACCACACAGCCACAGCTCACGCTCCTCAGCAAAGCGGTGGACATCAAAGCCATTGCCTATACGGAAATCAGGAATCATAATCAGTTGCGTCCAAACAGATCACGGAGTCCATCCATGTCAAACGTCAGAGTGAAGCGCAAAGTCTGATCGAGCGGGGATGTCTGCGCAGTTGCCAGCATATATGCCGCATCAAGGCGCACAACATTGAGCGAGAAACCGGCACCCGCGCTGAAATACTGACGGTTGCCCTTCATTTCATTTTCATAGAAATATCCGGCACGCAGGAAAAACTGCTGATTGTAGTTATACTCCGCACCAATCGACCATGTGATCTCTTTCAATTCTTCCTTAAATCCACCCGGGGCATCGCTGAAGGACTTGAAAATGCCCGTGATCGGCGACATGTTTTCCCAATTTTCAAGAGCATCGTTATACTGCCGCTGTTCGTCAAGATTCTCAGGGGTGTTTTCGGGAGAGACGACATAGTCTTTCTCACGCGGGCGTGTCGGCACGAGGAGCTTATTCAAATCAAGCGACAGAGCCAGATTGTGGTAGTCGGCAAGCGGGAAAGTGAAAGTGGTTCCAAGGCGCAGATTTGTGGGGAGGAATGCTGGATCTTCGCCATTGTTGTAGGACACCTTGGAGCCTATGTTTGAAATATTCCACCCCCAAGACCACTGACATTCGTTACGCCCGATGATAGGATAGGTGTTAAAGAAACCGGAAATATCGGCCGAGAAAGCGGAAGCGCCTGTGGTTTGGTCGCCGGCATAGGAATCGGAGAATCCCAGATCGGAATAGATGTATCGGAACACAACGCCCATCGAGAATTTATCAGACAATTTACGAGAATACCCGACATCAAACGACATTTCATAAGGATTCAGGGTCTGAGCCACCGTGGTCTCCCCGGGCGCATTGGTAGTCACCTCGCCAAGCGAGAAATAACGCAAGGAAGCACTGAGTGCCTGATTGTCGCCGCTGCCGATTTTCCAATAGCCGGCCACATTTGCCAGAAAGATATCGTTGACCAACTTGCGCAACCACGGCGTGTAGCTGAGCGAAGCGGCCGCCTTGCTATAGGCGAATGCATATTTCGATGGATTCCAGAACTGCGAATTGGCGTCAGGATCAGTAGCCACGCCAATGTCGCCCATTGAAGCGCCACGAGCATCCGGAGTGATGCCAAGCGAAGTCACGCCTGTCTGAATCGGGTTGAAATCATCTTTAACGCCGTCCTGCGCGCTGAGAGACGGAACGGCCAAAGCAGCAATCATAGCAAAAGCCGCCAGAGACCGGAGAAGTATGTTGAATTTCATCTGATTGTTATCTCTTTTCATGTATAACCAAGTATATAACTAAGTATATAACTCAAAAACAAGACAATTATTGTACCGAATAATTTACCGGCATCAACCTGCCATATCCAACGAGGGCGCATGCAGCAAATTGCACGCGCCCCATTGTTGTTTGTTTCGGTCAAAAAGAGTGTATCTTATTTGAACAGATATTGCATTGAGATCGATTCGTTGTTGTGAACGCGCCGGATAGTGTCGGCAATCAGATGGGCAACAGAAATGATGGTTGCTTTCTTGCACTCTTTTCTGAAAGGGATCGAGTTGGTGAAGATCATCTCTGTCATTCCGGAATCATCGATACGCTGCGAAGCCGGATCGCTCATGATTGCGTGGGAAGCCAGCGCACGCACCGATTTGGCACCTTTTGACATCATAAGGTCGGCGGCCTTGGCAATCGTGCCGGCAGTATCGACCATGTCATCAATAAGAATCACGTTCTTATCCTTGACATCCCCGATCACGGTCATCGATTCAACAACATTAGCCTTTGCGCGCTGCTTATGGCACAGAACCAACGGCACGTTGAGATATTTGGCATAGGAATTGGCGCGTTTTGCTCCGCCCACATCTGGAGTGGCAATCACCATATCCTCAAGCTTCAGGCTTTCGATATAGGGAATGAAAACCGATGAAGCATAAAGGTGATCGACCGGGACATTGAAGAAACCCTGAATCTGATCGGCGTGGAGATCCATCGTTATGACACGATTGACACCGGCTGCGCTCAGAAGGTCGGCAACAAGCTTTGCGGCAATCGACACGCGCGGCTTGTCCTTTCGATCCTGACGCGCCCATCCGAAATAAGGGATCACGGCGATTACCGAATGAGCCGATGCACGCTTTGCGGCATCAATCATCAGGAGCAGCTCCATTAGGTTGTCGCAGTTAGGGAATGTTGACTGAACGAGATAAACTTCGCAACCGCGGACGGTTTCTTCAAACGACACTTCAAATTCGCCGTCGGCAAAGTGTTGCACGTTCATTTTACCGAGTTCGATACCGAGATCATTACAGATCTCCTCGCCCATATAGCGTGAAGCTGTACCGGCAAAAATCTTGATGGGATGAACAATAGATTGCATAAAATGATTGGATGAGTTTTGATGTTGCAAAGTTACTAAATTTTCTCTATCCGCCGGCTTATATGTCCCTATTTATTTGAATAATTTATTTAAAGATTCTGCAAGTTTATGCAATGGGAAGGCGGAGGGTCATGGAGAGCGGCGGGCAGAGGGCGGTCGAGGCATGCCTCGACCCTACCAAATGATTGTATATGAGGATATTGATGATTGGGGATGAGGGGATTGAGGGAGGGGATGGGTCAAATAGGTCCGATTGGGCAAATGGGATTGGTTGAAGCATGCCCAGACTGCACTATGCATAGGGATTTCACTAGTGTATTCTTGGGGTTTCCACTAAAGTTTAATTCATTGTGTGGCAAGCGTTTGGATTAACAAAATGAGTTCTTTAAATTTGCATGATTATATTTGAGGAAAATGAATTCTAATCTTAAATTTATGAAACATAGATTTTTTATTGCGCTTGG
>CAYTLU010000055.1:0-3717 GCA_964438665.1 uncultured Bacteroides sp. | reverse complement strand
ATCCGGTAACAAAGGCGCCCAATAACCGCCTTTCCACGGTTTGCTCGGATTGTAATAGTGCCATTTTCGACCGCCATTTGTTACCAGAACCCAAAAGACTCTCGCGGAAAACCACACCAAGGATATGAGCATCAGAAATCCGATGCCTTTACATATCCATCCGAATATAGTACATACTATCATGGTTATGTTCTTATTGTCATGGGTATATCTTCTTAATTAGCGGTCATATCCACGATAAAACAAAGATAATAATTATGTCCGGATCACATTTTCATTCTGTTGCGGATTTTATCAAGGAATGATGTTTTTGCCTGACGTATGTGTATGTGTGACTTGATTTCGTGCTTGTTAAGAAATATGATTGAGGAGTGAAGTACTATGGCCACGTTGTGTTCAAATTCAACTATTGCGTGGATTCGGTTGAGCGATATGCAATGAAATGGCGAGTCCTTGGAGATGCTGTTAATAATAAGGTGAGCTTCATCGTCAATCTCTATGACATGATGCTTTATGTTCTCTTCAAAGAGCAGACCTATATCCAGCTCATCAGCGCTTTTCGGACACTTGTTATATGTCTTGTATAGTGAGTGGATCAGTTTTTCGGTAATCATTGATTATTGCTATGTGTAGTATCGTTAAAATAGATTCAATTCATCATTGTTATAACGCCATGTACGCGGATATGGTTTTGAAAAAGCGTAATATATCGTTATATTGATTATGCGCAGCACTCCTTAGTTTTATAGAGAGTGCTGCGCATTATAATGAATTTAATTGGGGTTGGACTATGCCAGGAAGCCGAGTAGTACGCCGGCGGCAACTGCCGAACCGATGACGCCTGCCACATTCGGGCCCATAGCATGCATCAGCAGGTAGTTGGACGGGTCATATTCCAAACCTAAATTATTGGATATACGTGCTGACATCGGAACGGCCGACACACCGGCGTTGCCGATAAGCGGGTTGATCTTTTTCGATTTCGGCAACACGAGGTTGAATAATTTTACGAAGAGCACACCCGATGAAGATGCAATGATGAATGCCATGAAGCCAAGGGCGAAGATGCCGATGGTTTCGGCAGTCAGGAACTCGGAAGCCTGTGTCGATGCACCTACTGTCATTCCCAAGAGGATGGTGACGATGTCGGTCAGTGCGTTTGACGCCGTTTTTGCCAGACGGTTGGTCACACCACATTCACGAAGCAGATTGCCGAAGAATAACATTCCCAGCAGTGGAAGACCGGACGGAACGACAAAACAAGTCAGCAGCAAACCGACTATCGGGAAAATAATCTTCTCGTTCTGAGACACGGCGCGTGCCGGCTTCATCTTGATCATACGCTCTTTCTTCGTTGTGAACAGACGCATCAACGGCGGTTGTATCACCGGAACCAACGCCATATAGGAGTATGCCGATACCGCAATGGCTCCCATCAGGTTTGGTGCGAGTTTTGATGAAAGGAAGATAGCTGTCGGGCCGTCGGCACCGCCGATAATGGCGATAGCACCTGCTTGGTCGGGGGCGAAGCCCAGAAGCAACGCAACCATATAGGCGCCAAAGATGCCGAATTGGGCTGCAGCTCCGATGAGCATCAGTTTCGGATTGGCTATCAATGCCGAAAAATCGGTCATGGCGCCGATGCCGAGGAAAATCAAAGGTGGATACCAGCCTGCGCTGACACCGTTGTAGAGGATGTTAAGCACAGATCCTTCCTCGTAGATTCCGATCTCTAGGCCGGCTGTGGTGTTGAAAGGAATGTTGCCGATGAGCATACCGAAGCCGATAGGCACAAGCAACATCGGCTCAAAATCTTTCTTGATTGCGAGCCAAATGAAGAACAGACCAACGGCAAGCATAACAAAATGCTCCCACGTGGCGTTGTAGAAACCTGTCAGATGCCAGAACTGCTCCAGGTTTGACATGAAAAAATCAGCCATAACTGTTTGCGGTTAAGGGTTAGGTTACTTAAGAGTGATGATAGGCGCACCTTCAAGCACGGCATCGCCGGGATTTACATTGACTGCTGCAACAACACCATCGCGGCCTGCATGGATGGCGTTTTCCATTTTCATAGCCTCTAGGATGGCGATCGTGTCGGAAGCCTTGACTGTGTCACCGACTTTGACTGATACGGATATGACTGTGCCTGGGAGGGGAGCTTTTACCTGTACTCCGCCTGTCGGAGCTGCTGCGGGTTTGCTGATCACTTTTTCTCCGCTTTCGGTGCGCGGTGCTGCCGATGGACGCGGTGCGTTGACTACGGTCACCGGCTTTTTCGCGGAGTCAAGTTCTACCTTGTAGGGCACGCCGTTGACTTCCACCTGGGCAACGTTGTTTTCGATGTCGCCAATGGCAACTTTGTAGGTGTTGCCGTTGATTTTATATTTGTATTCTTTCATTTTCTTTTGAAATTTGAATGTGAAAAATTATTGGATTAGAGGATGTCAGTGGCGCGGGATTTCACGCAATCCGTAGATCTTGGAACTCCAAGGAGAGTATGCACGCTTGACCTTATTTATGGTCAGCACGGTATTTTCCTGATCGTGAGTGTCAAGATGTTCGTGCAGAGCCATGACGATTGCGGCGATTTCCTCGCCGGAGTCATGCTGCGGACGATTTTCCTTAGGAATCTCATGCAGCTTGGAGCCGTGTGATTTGGCTTTGTTGCGCTTCAAGGTGCGTTCGCCGATCTTGCTGATGATGTAGAAAGATATGCACAGAAGCAGCAATGCGCTGAAAACGATGCACATTGCCATGAGAGTCATTGCAAATCCGTTCTTATCCTCTTTCGCAAATCTTTCAACTTTCGAATTCGTGTCGTTGATGATGTTGTTGCTGCTCGGAGTGATGTATTTTTCAACGCCGTCACGCACTTCCCATGTCAATGCCGGATTTTCCTCATTGTCGAGACCGTCGATTGCGCGGGCATAGGTCTGATTCGGAGCAAGAGATGCCGGAACGGTTATTGAGTCAATCAGGGTTATTCCGTCAGCGTCATAGATGCCAATCCAGTTGTTTTCACCCGGATTGAGCGTGAAACTTGTGTGGAAAGTCCCTTTGGTCGGCTCTCCGTCAGCCCAGAAAATGACATGCTGGCGTTTTGCAATCTTGGTGTTGACATCGCCAAGTGGAACAGGATACATTTTCGGATTTGTTGAATCCGTGGTCAGATATACGCTTGAAATCTGAAGCGAGCCGAAGGTTGAATTGAACAATTCAATCCAAGCCGGGCGGCAACCGTAGTCATCAATCGCACTCGTCTCGTTCTGCACCATCACTTCATTGATGCGCAGCCCGCGGCGACCTTGTGCCGATGCTATAGTGGCCGTGGCCGCTATGATCATGAGCAGAGTGAATAATCTTTTTTTCATAAACTTTCTGTTAAGCTCGATGATCTAATATTAAAGAGGTATGTTGCCATGCTTCTTGGCCGGATTGGTCACTTTCTTTGTGGCAAGCTGCTGGAGAGCGCGTATCACGCGGAAACGTGTGTTGCGTGGTTCGATAACATCGTCGATGTATCCGTAGCGGGCTGCATTGTAAGGATTGCAGAAGAGCTTGTTGTATTCGTCTTCTTTCTCTTTCAACACGGCTTCCGGATTGTCGGATGCTTTCGCTTCCTTGGCATAAAGCACTTCGACAGCTCCTGCGCCACCCATAACGGCGATTTCGGCTGTCGGCCATGCATAGTTCATGTCGCCGCGGAGCTGCTTG
>CAYTLU010000054.1:0-2477 GCA_964438665.1 uncultured Bacteroides sp. | reverse complement strand
ATGAATATCACCGATAAGACCGGTCTGCTTGTGGCTATCAAGAGTGTGAATGACGACAATGATCTTGTGATTATCAACAAGAGCGGTATCACACTTCGTTTGAAAGTGGCTGACATTCGTGTCATGGGGCGTGCAACTCAGGGTGTGCGTGTCATCAACCTTGAAAAGCGTAATGATGTCATTGCATCGGTATGCTGCGTTAACTCTGACAATGATGATAATGAGGAGATTATAGGCGAAGCCAATGCTGAAACCGGAGCTAACGATGGTGAGATATCGGAGCAATCGCCTAACGGAACTGTCAGATTTGATCTGGACTGATCCTCTGAGAATCAACCACTGATTAAGAATAGAGAAATAATCACCTTAATAACTAAATTTAAAATCCAATTATGAAAAAGATTTGTCTCCTCGGTGTGAGCCTGGCTACGGCTTTAGTCACAATGGCGCAAGCTGATGTGGTTAAGGACGTTGAACACATGCTCAAAGGTTCTAATCCGGACTACGCCAAAGCAATGCAGGCAATTCAGCCGGCATTGTCTGACCCCGCGACCGCAAACACGGTTATGCCGTGGTATCTTGCCGGTAAAGCTTCTATCGGAGAATTCAATGAAGTCCTGAAAAAAGTCCAGATCGGACAGGAAGTGACTCCTCAGCAGAAAAAAGATGCATCGATTGCACTTGTCAATGGTTTTAACTACTATCTGAAAGCGCTTCCGCTCGACAGTCTGCCCAATGAAAAGGGCAAAATCAAGCCCAAGAAGAGCAAGGAGATGCTTAATACAATAAAGATGAATCACTATAATCTGAGATTTGCCGCCGACTTCTCTTATGAAGCTCAGGATTTCGACAACGCTTATCGTGCGCTTGACCTGTATCTGAATGCTCCTCAGATGGCTGTGCTTGGAAATAATGCACCGGCGGCTGATCAGGACACCATTCGCGGTGCTTTGATGCTCTACGAGACTCAGGTGATGCTACTTGGCGCATATCAGCATCCTGACACTGCAAAAGTGAAGAAAGCTGCTGAGATTCTGGAAAAAATTCCGGCAACCGGATATGAAGATGAGAAGGTCTATTCATTCGGCGTTGCAGCCGGAGAGTTGATCGGCGATACCCCAACACGTATCAAGTTTGCAAAGGCCGGTTATGACAAATATGGATCGACCAATGTTGAGTTTGCAAAGATCCTGATCAATGATTGTCTTGAAAGAGAGGATTATGCAGGAGCAATGAAGCTCGCTGAGAGCGCAGACAGCAATGTTCCGGCCGACAATAAGGCGCTTCATGCACAAATGGCAAATGTCAAAGGTCTGATTTATGCCAGAAATGATGATTATGCATCGGCAAAGAAATCTTATGAGAAAGCTTTGGAACTCGATCCGAAATTCTATGAGGCAATGCATAAACTGGGTCTTGTGATTTTGGCCGACATCGAAAAGCAGATAAATGCGAGTGAGACTCTGACATATCAGAATTTCAAGGATGAAGCCTTGCGGGCAGCCGCCCTTTTGGAAGAGGCTTATAACCATGACGAGATAGCGTTCAGCGGTGTGCCATACAACCTTTATTCGGTTTACTATAATCTCGGACCGGACTACGTTGAAAAATCCAAATATTGGGAACAGTTGAAATAATTCTGCGAAATTGTAAATATACAGGCGTGCCTCATGATCAGGTGCGCCTGTTTTGTTATTGTATTTGCCGATGTTGTAAAAAAACGGTATTTTTGCAATGAAACATAAGTAAAGCCACAATGGACAATACTTCAAAACAATTTGATGCAGCGCTGGCCATGTGCCGCGAACTGTTTGAAAAAAAACTTCATGACTATGGTGCGTCATGGCGCATCATGCGGCCTTGTTCGATAACCGACCAGCTTTTTATAAAGGCGAAACGGATCAGGACGCTGGAGATTGAAGGGTGTTCGATGGTCGGCGAGGGGATTCTACCTGAATTTATCGCCATTGTCAACTATGGTGTGATAGGAGTGATACAGCTTGAATTGGGATATGCCGATCGGGTTGATATTGATAATGAAAAGGCATTGAGCCTGTATGACTGCTATATTGCGAAAACACGTGCGCTGATGCTGGCGAAAAATCATGACTACGGTGAGGCCTGGCGGTCAATGCGCGTGAATAGCTATACGGATTTGATTCTGACAAAGATCCAGCGGACAAAGCAGATTGAGGACAACGAAGGAGTGACGGAAGTGTCGGAAGGAATCGATGCAAATTATATGGACATGGTGAATTATGCTGTGTTTGGAATAATCAAGCTTACGGAATGAACTCAAAAGATCCGAATGTAGATTCATCGACACCGATGAAACGGTGGCTTCCGTGGGCGGTATGGACGCTGAGGCTGATTGTCGGGGCGGTTTTTATCATGTCAGGCATCGCCAAATGCATTGACATCTGGGGCTTTTCGTTTAAGATCGAAGAATATTTTATAGCATGGGGCATGGTGCTTCC
>CAYTLU010000053.1:0-10100 GCA_964438665.1 uncultured Bacteroides sp. | reverse complement strand
CCGATATCGATCACATGGTCGGCACATTTGACCACATCAAGATTATGCTCGATGATCACAATCGTATGCCCCATTGCAATCAGGCGGTCAAACGATTTCATCAGCGTGTTGATATCATGGAAGTGCAGACCGGTAGTGGGCTCATCAAAAATGAACAATGTAGGTTGCGGTTTATCCAGGGCGAGATAATATGCAAGTTTGACACGCTGGTTCTCACCGCCCGACAAGGTCGATGAACTCTGACCAAGCTTCACATACCCCAGCCCGACCTGCTGCAACGGCAGCAGACGCTTGACAATCCTACGTTCTGTCACGCCGGCGGTCTCGCTGAAGAAAGCAATTGCATCATCAATTGTCATATCCAGCACTTCATTGATGTTTTTGTCACGGTATTTGATATCCAGCACATCTCGCTTGAATCGCTCGCCATGACATTCCTCACAGGGGATGGTGATGTCGGCCATAAACTGCATCTCTATCGTTATCGTGCCCTCACCCTTGCACTCTTCACATCGACCGCCCTCGGTATTGAAAGAAAAGTATCCCGGACCGAATCCCATCTGCTTTGCTCCCTGCTGATCGGCGAAAAGGCGGCGGATCTCATCATAAGCCTTAAGATATGTTGCCGGATTGCTTCGCGAAGAACGCCCGATAGGATTCTGGTCAACAAACTCAACGGCCGATATCCGGTTCAAGTCGCCACGCAGTTTCGTATGCGCTCCCGGCGCATCAGAAGCCTGACCCAGATGGCGCAGCATAGCCCGATAAAGTATATCGCGCACCAGTGTCGATTTACCCGAACCGCTCACCCCGGTCACAACCGTCATGACTTCGAGAGGAAACTTCACATCTATATTCTTCAAGTTATGCTCCCGCGCGCCAACCACCTCTATATAGTCACGCCATCTGCGACGGCATGCAGGGACCGCAATCTTCATTTTTCCGCTGAGATAACGCGCAGTGTAGCTCTCCGCTTCTGCCTGGACGATATTGTCCGCCTTTCCTTGATAGACTATATGTCCGCCGTTTGTCCCTGCTTCCGGCCCGACATCGATAAGATAATCGGCATTGCGGATTATATCCTCATCATGCTCCACGACAACCACCGTATTGCCTATACCCTGCAACTTGCGAAGCACCTTTATCAGCCGCATCGTGTCACGTGAATGCATCCCGATGCTGGGCTCGTCCAGAATATACAGCGATCCGATCAGGCTGCTGCCCAATGATGTTGCCAGATTAATGCGCTGGCTCTCACCTCCGGATAGCGTTGATGAAAGACGGTCGAGTGTAAGATAGCCCAACCCGACGTCATCCAGAAATTCCAAACGCGACTTTATTTCCACAAGGATTCTCGATGCGATGGCCGTTTGCGTATCATCCAGCTGCAGATTTTCGAAAAAATTGCGTAGAGAGATGATCGGAAGCGTAACCAATTCGGTTATAGTGCGGCCACCGACCTTGACAAATGACGCATCGCGGCGCAGACGAGATCCATGACATTCCGGACAGATTGTCTTCCCACGGTAACGCGCCAGCATGACACGGTATTGGATTTTATAGACATTCTCCTCAACCATCTGAAAGAAACCATCTATTCCGGAAAAATCAGAGCCATTGCCATGCCAAAGAAAATCTTTCTGCGATTGCGACAACTCATTATACGGTTTATGAATTGGAAATCCTGCAGAAGCCGCTGCGTGGATGCACATGCGCTTCCACTCACTCATTTTCTCTCCACGCCAGCACACAACCGCATCATCATAGACCGACAACGTCTGATCCGGCACAACGAGACGCTCATCAATTCCAATTGTCCGCCCGAAGCCCTCACATCTTGGACATGCTCCATAAGGATTGTTGAAATTGAACATCTGTTCACTCGGCTCTACAAACGTAATTCCGTCAGCGTCAAAAGAGTTTGAAAAGTCATGACGATCTATGCGCCCGCCGTCGGTCCATACGAGTAGAGATGCCCGATGCCGACCCTCATAAAACGCAGTCTCGGCAGCCTCGGCCAAACGGCTGAGTTCATCTCCACTATGTGCTATCGACAGTCGGTCGATAAGCAGTTCATATCCTTCCTCTCCTTTTTTAGGCGCTTTATCGTTCATCAGTTCCGTGATGTCAACGAACTCACCGTTGTTTCTTACCAGCCTCGTATATCCTCCTTGGAGCAGCACCTCCAGCTGTGTCGGGAAATCACGGCCATCGGGCACAATAAGAGGTGCAATGACCGCGGCACGAGTGCCTTCGGGATATGCCATTGCCGCCGCTATCACATCTTCAACGGTATGTTTCTTGACCTCCGTCCCGCTAATGGGAGAATAGGTCCGGCCGATGCGCCCGAAAAGCAGACGCATATAGTCATATATCTCAGTCGATGTCCCGACCGTGCTTCGAGGATTGCGGGTATTGACTTTCTGTTCAATCGCAATTGCCGGCGGAATCCCCTGGATCTTATCACATTCCGGCTTTGCCATCCGCCCCAGAAACTGACGCGCATATGCGCTCAGGCTCTCTACATATCTGCGCTGCCCTTCGGCATACAATGTGTCGAAAGCAAGCGAGGATTTTCCTGACCCCGAAAGACCGGTAATCACAGTCAAGTGGTTGCGCGGAATTTCAACATCGACATTCTTCAGATTGTTGACACGCGCCCCTCTTATAATGATATTCATATTGCGTTCCATAGATCTGCAAAAATACAAAATTCCGGCGCAACTACCATAAATGGAGATTGCGCCGAATCTTTATCCGGGTGCTTTTTAGCACTGACTAACCTACAAACTATTTTCAATTCTTTGCCAGATCCGACGATCGGTCTAGCGATGTGCCCAAAATGCGGCGGGCGCCTATGAAATTCCGAGAATAATATCCGTTATCCGGAAATTTCTGGTATGTCACGCCTTTGCGCACCGAAGCATGAATAAATTGACATGTGCCGGCTGCACGATCCACCGAGACAACCATTGCCACATGGCCTACATTGCCACGGCCGGACGACCTGCAACTGAAAAACAAGAGGTCGCCGGGACGGAGATTGCTGACTGACACCTTCTCTCCCTGACGATACTGATCACGAGAGCAACGGTTCAATGTGATACCGAAATTCTTATACACATAGCTCGTGAAGCCGGAGCAGTCAAAAGCCCTCGGCCCATTCGCGCCAAGCACATAGCGCGTTCCCAAGAAACGCGATGCATAATCCACCATCTTGCCGGCTTTCGTACTGAGTGCCGTAATCATGGGCGCTGCCGACTTGGCTGCATTATACATGTCTGCAAATGGAGAATTTTTGCAAACATCATCAACAGACTGAGTTAAAAAAGGACTGTTCACCTCATAATTTGCCTCAATCTGGTCTTCTGCTATCATCCGATGTGCTTTTGGAAGCTTATATGTCTTTTGCGCAAATGCAACTGTTGAAACCACAGTGCATACCATTATTGCTATAACTGTCTTCTTTAAATCCATTGCTGAAATCTTTAAATTTGCTGAAAGTTTAGATTTTGCCATCTGACTTTCACCGCCACAAAATTAATACAAATATTTCAAATGGCAATAATAGCAATATGCTATCCATCAGCAAATTGACATTCTTAAAGAATTACACTGCGATTTAAACACATTTTTGCAAACGCATGATAGTGTTAAATTTTAGCCGTCTCTAAGCTCAAAATAATACAAAAATTAACCTCGCTTAACTTATCAGCGTGAAACTTCTCAAATTCCTGCACATATTCATATTATATGTGCAATCGACATTAATCTTCAAAACCGCCGAAACCCGCTGAAAAATTAGTATATTTTAACCTGCGTCCTTATCCCGGCATCCTATCAGTCGGCCTTGCGCAACGTGAACATAAATTGCAATCCTCCGGTTGATCGGTTGCTGACCGACATCGAACCGCCAAGCGACTCGATTATATTCTTCACGATCGGCAGACCCAGACCGGTTCCGCCTGTCTTACGCGAACGTCCGGTATCGATACGGTAGAACCGTTCAAACAGATGAGGGATATGCGACTGATCGACACCGGTCCCATTATCCCAGAACGCAAATGTAAAGTATTTTGCAGACTGCGCCACGACTCGTATCCCCATCTTCGTACCATGAGAATGAAGCACCGCGTTCTTCATCAGATTCGAGATGGCACTGGTCAGAAGGTTGTTATTGCCGAGAATCTCACAATCAAGCGGAATTTCATATTCAAACGTCATATTGCCATTCACACCGGCTGTGGAGAAATCGTTTCCTATGGCATACACCAGATCATGGAAATTGATCTTGGACACCGGGATATTGCCGCTCCCCTCCTCCAGACGCGTCATTGTCGAAACATCGCTTAGAAGGCCGCACAGACGGTCAACGTTGTCCTGAGCGCGCTTAAGGAAATACGTGCGTGTGGCATCATCCATCCCCTCAGAGTTAAGCACCGTGTCAAGATAGCCTTTTATGACCCCAACAGGAGTCTTTAGCTCATGGTTGATATTATTGGTCATCTGACGCTTGATTCTGGACTTTTCTTCAATGGCATGCATCGCAATCTTATGCTCACGCTGGCTCTTCTCCATCGCCAGGTCGCGTTCACGATACAGACGGACAATCTCACGCGAAATGTCGCCAAGTTCATTATGCGGGAACTGCGCTTCGTCAAAATTGATCGACTTGTCATTTATCTGCGCCGCAAAGTCGCGTAGCATCTTGATGTTGCGCGTTATGCTGTTCGTCACCATATATGCGACAGCCGTAGCAATTGCAAGCAGAATGACCAATATAAGCCAAAATGTCACATCCGCAATATCAAGCGACTTGCGCAGCGATGGAGTATAAGGCATCGCCGTATAGACCATCACCTCGCCATCATTGCTCTTGATGGACTTGCAATAATAAAGCGAACCCGTCCGACTTTTGCTGACACCGGTAAAGTTGTCGTTCGGATCATCCAACTCAGCCTGTTCGGCAACAAATGCCCTGTCTATAGGCCGGCCGATATAGTAACTCGGGCCACGGTCATTTTCAATATCATCACGCAGATAGACACTGACCCTGATTTTTTCAAGATTGGACCCCTTGAAAAAAACAGTTATCATATCCATGAACTGCTTTATATCAAGGTTGTCGTTATGCGCCTGAATCACACGCGTGCCAAACAGTTCAAGCTGCCTTTGAATATACCTGTTGCGATAACTACTCTTACTCTGATAGTTATACGCCATCAGAACTATGACAAGCAACCATGATGTCAACACCATGGGAACAAAAAGACGCCACCAGAAGCTAAACCGTTTCTTTAAAGCCATAACCGAAACCCAAACGAGTCACAATATTGTTACCGTAAGGGCCAATCTTCTTGCGGAGACGTGCGATATTCGTATCTATCGTGCGATTGGTTACAACGACATCGCTGTCCCAAACCTGACGGATTATCTCTTCGCGTGAATAAATGCGGTTGCGGTGTGTAAGGAAGAATAGGAGAATATCAAATTCCGTTCGCGTCAGTCCCATGTCCTGACCGTCAAGGAATCCGAGCTTGTCATTGCGGTCAATGCGCAACGAATGAAAAGTTATATCCGGTTCATAGATACTCTTCGACACGTTGTATTCCCATTGGCGCGATGCCTGGCTGCGGCGAAGCACTGCACGAACGCGGGCAAGCACCTCACTGATGACGAACGGTTTGGTGATATAGTCATCAGCTCCGATATTAAGCCCCATGACCGTATCATCTTCTCCATTTAGAGCCGAGCAGAAGATTATTGGCGTGTTTTCGATTTCTGACATATTGCGGACTCGCTTGGCAAAATCAAATCCGCTCAACCGACCCATCATTATGTCAACGATAAATAGAGAATAACTCGAAAGATCCATTTCCAACGCTTCTTCAGCGCCATAAGCACAATCCACTTCGTAGCCTTCTTTCTCTAGATTGAATTTGAGAATTTCGCATAATGCTTCCTCATCGTCAATCACTAGTATCTTAATCCTCATAGCATAAGGTGTTTTTAAGGTATATTAGCATTATTGGGAAACTGCG
This sequence comes from uncultured Bacteroides sp., assembly GCA_964438665.1. Taxonomy (GTDB): domain Bacteria; phylum Bacteroidota; class Bacteroidia; order Bacteroidales; family Muribaculaceae; genus Paramuribaculum. Next base: position 4,059 of record CAYTLU010000053.1, on the reverse strand, counting down.
GCTTCGCGCCACCGATTTCACATTTGCAAAATTACAAAAAGAGTAACATTACCAACTAGTTAAAGTGTGTTAAATATATCACACCCTCGAACCTTTAAAACTTCAGTCTCGTTTATATGGCATAATTACTATTTGCACTGTGTTTTTTCATGGTATTAGATTTAAGGTTAAAGACTAATCGGCTGTCGGGAGACAGCCGTTTTTCTTGCGTCAGGACTACTTTTTTCAATAGTTCAGGAATCCAAACAGCATAAAAACGCAATTTTTCATTGCCATTTAATAAAATATACCTATTTTTGAATCCGTTAATTATTTGATTGCTCACTGGAAATGCCGGCGAGCCCACTGAACTAAACCTAAATTTCTTAAAAATGGAATTGCTTGACCACGAAGCCGAAATTGGAAAATCGATCGATGCTTCAACCACAACTGACACCACTTCATCAATAACAGAAACTACCGCCGAAGAGAAAACACCTCAGACCGTGGCACAGCTTCTGGACAAACTTAAAGCCGTAGCCGAGAGCGACATCGACAGCATCAACGCCGATGACATCAGCCGCTTCAAACAGCAATTCTACCACCTCCGCAGCGAGGCCAATCAAGCATCACAGCCCGACCGGGCCGACACCCAAAATGATGCAGAGCCCGCCGAGGCTGAAACCGAAACCGCAGAAATTACGGTTGAAGAAAATCTACCGGATTCAGATGAGGAAACATTTAAAAACCTCATTAATCAGATAAAAGAGAAAAAGGCTGCACGCAGAGCCCAGATTGAAGCGATGCAGCTTGCCAATCTTGAGCGCAAAAACGCCATCATTGATGACATCAACGCAATGAGCGCCGACACTGACAATGTAAACCGCCACTATCAGCGCGTCAAAGAGCTTCAGACCGAATTTAAGGCCATCGGCGATGTGCCTCAGCAAAAATTCACCGAAAACTGGAAACAGTATCAGGATGCCATCGAACATTTCTATGATCAATGGAAAGTCAACAAAGAGCTCCGCGACTACGACTTCAAGAAAAATCTTTCTGAAAAACAGCTTATCATAGATGCCGCCCGAAAATTAGCCGATGAGCCTGACGTTGTAGTGGCATTCCGCCGTCTGCAAGAACTCCATGACAAATGGCGCGAAATCGGACCGGTGGCAAAAGAATTCCGCGAAGAAATCTGGGCCACATTCAAAGATCTTTCAGCCGAAACCAACAAACGCTATCAGGCATTCTTCGAAGAACGGAAAAAACGCGAGCAGGAAAACGAGACCGCCAAGACTGCTCTCTGCGAACGCATTGAAGCCATCGACATAACAACGCTGAAATCATACGCCACTTGGAATCAGGCAACCGCACAGATTGTGGAGGCTCAGGAAGAATGGAAAAATCTTGGCTATGCATCACGCAAGACCAACAATTCCCTTTTCAGCCGTTTCCGCAAACGCTGCGATGAATTCTTCGCTGCAAAAGCGGCTTTCTTCCAGAGCCTGAAAGATGACCTCAACAAAAATCTTGCCGCAAAGACCGAATTGTGTGAAAAGGCTGAGGCTTTGATGGACAGCACTGAATGGAAGAAGACCACTGACAAATTGGTCGAACTTCAAAAGCAATGGAAAACCATTGGCGCAGTGCCACGCAAGCAGAGCGATGCTATCTGGAATAGATTTAACGCCGCTTGCGACCACTTCTTCCAGCAAAAGAAAGAGTCCACATCATCAACACGCAAGACAGAGCAAGCCAACCTCGCTACGAAACGCCAAATCGTAGAGCAACTGACCGCGCTCAACAGCCCTGAGGCAACAGAGCCGCGCGAAAGCGCCATCGAAACGATCCACGCTCTTCGCAAGCAATGGCAGGAGACCGGACATGTACCTTTCCGCGAAAAAGACAAGCTCCATGACACTTACCGCGAGGTGGTCCGCCAACTGTTTGACAAATATGATATTCACGAGAACCGCGCGCGTCAAGCCTCATTCGAAGCCTCTCTCAACGATATGAGTGCCGACAAGCAAAAATTGTCTCGCGAACGCGAACGCCTGATGCGTGCCTATGAAGCCCGCCGCAACGACCTTGCCACTTACGAGAACAATCTCGGCTTCTTTAACGCAAAAAGTCGTTCGGGCGACTCAATGCTGCGCGACCTGCAACGCAACATTGACCGTCTCAAAGCCGATATGTCTGATCTCGAAAGGAAAATAGAGCTCATAGACTCTCACCTATGATCAATCATATCCGGCAATACCATTAGAAAAACGCAGCCGCAGGTCTGTAACGGCCTGCGGCCTCCAATGAATGACCATTGTAATTAACAGGAATGACAGGCATAAACCAACGAGGTAGATATGGACGATATATTCAGTTGATCCTGACATGTATCGACTTTATCATTATCAATCTTGCATTCATCATAACAGCCCATATTTCGCCCGACTTCATAGCCGAGCGGTCACGTGCAGTGTGGCTACTGGTCAATTTGGCCTATCTTCCCGCAGCCCGACATCTGGCAAACACCCAGACCAACCGCACTATCGGGATGGAACACGTTGTAACCAACTCGCTTATGGCTGTAGCCCTGCACGCACCCATTTTCATCTGTGCGATGTACTTCCTTCAGATCGACAAGATCAAATGGACCACATTCGTTGAGTTCTATGGCATATTGCTCATTCTCTTCCCCACTTGGTGGACGATGTCGCGCATTATAATCAAATATTTCCGTAAACGCGGACGAAATTTCGTCAGGATTGTAATCGTTGGATGCAACCCGATGGCCAATCGGCTTTACAACACCTTATCATCCGACATCGGATTCGGCTACCATATTATGGGATTTTTCGACAGCAAGCCTCATCCGGACATACCGAACGAACTTTACCGCGGAACAATTGACGACCTCGAAACCTATGTCGCCGAAAATTCGATAGACGAGATATTCTGCGTTCTGCCGGGAGAAAACTCCGATGACATAGTCCGCACACTCAACATCGCAGAGAGCAACGTAGCGCAATTTTTCTTCGTGCCCCATATAAGCCGTTACATCAGCCGCAACTACGACATGTATGCCCTCGGAAACATCCCGGTATTGTCAGTCAGCCACCAACCCCTGACGCGACTTCGCAACCGCATCATCAAACGCATTTTCGACATCGTGGTGGCATCCGTGTTTCTCATCTTCTCCCCCCTGATATTCATTCCGGTAGGCATAGCCATCAAACTCTCATCGCCCGGCCCGATATTCTTCAAGCAGAAGCGCACCGGCTACCGCGGGCGCGAATTCAACTGCTACAAATTCCGCACAATGCGCGTCAACGCCAACGCCGACTCACAGCAAGCCACTAAAGACGACCCGCGCAAAACGCGTCTCGGCGACTTCCTCCGGCGAACAAGCATCGACGAACTGCCGCAATTCTTCAACGTGCTCATCGGCAATATGTCTGTCGTAGGCCCCCGGCCGCACATGCTCCTTCACACAAAAGAATACTCACGGATCATCAACAAATACATGGTGCGCCACTACATCAAACCGGGGATCACAGGTTGGGCTCAGATCAACGGCTACCGTGGGCAGACAGAAGAACTGTGGATGATGGAGCGGCGGGTTGAGCATGACGTATGGTATATCGAAAACTGGAGCACCATGCTTGACATGAAAATCATATTCCGCACAGTCTATAACGCAATCCGCGGCGAAAAAAACGCCTTCTGACCGACTCATTCCGCAAACCCGCAATCCGTCAGCCACATAAACCCACAATCCGCCCGCAACCGCCACATAGCTTTTTCTCTGCCTTCTCAATGCTTTAAAATTGAAGCACAAAAAAATCAACAAATTTATTGCATACACCGAATAAAACCCCTACCTTTGCACTGCAAAAGCCCAGGTGGCGGAATGGTAGACGCGCTCGTTTCAGGTGCGAGTGCTGCGAGGCGTGCAGGTTCGAGTCCTGTTCTGGGCACCACAAATAGCTGTTAATCGCTCGATTTTCAGCTATTTTTATTTTGTCAATAAGCAACGAATAAGATTGGATGTAAACTTCGACGACTTCGAGGGATCGCAATCAA
>CAYTLU010000052.1:0-12890 GCA_964438665.1 uncultured Bacteroides sp. | reverse complement strand
ACAAAAGAGACATGCCTGAATGTCAACATTCCGGCACGATGCACTCCGAATGGGATCAAGATTGTTGAAGCATCGAAAGGCCACTGGACCGAGGACTTTGACACCTACACAGATCCTCACGGCCGCCAATTCTATATGCTGACCGGGAAATTCATCGATAACGAACCGGACAATCCATCGACTGACAACTACTGGCTCACTCGCCAATATGTATCTGTTGTTCCGGTATGCCCCGACCAGACACATTCGGGAGCTATTCATGAAATAAAGACTCTATTGGATAGAATCTAAATCAATCGCTCCAGAACGGACTAAAAAATAAAGCCGTGGATCTGTTTCCGGACCCACGGTTTTTATATTCTGCCAATGTTTACAAATACTTAAAACATAAGCATCAGCTAATTGAAACTTGGTGTTTATTATTCTTCGTATTTTTTAACGATCACTGTGGCGTTATGACCACCGAAACCGAATGCATTTGACAATGCTGCACGCACGGTGCGCTTCTGAGCTTTGTTGAATGTGAAGTTCAGAGTATAGTCGATATTCTCATCATCATCACCTTCTTCATGGTTGATTGTCGGCGGGACAATGTCTTCCTGAACAGCCTTGATACTGAACATTGCCTCCAATGCGCCGGTTGCGCCAAGAAGGTGACCGGTCATCGACTTGGTGGAGCTGATATTCAATTTATATGCAGCGTCACCGAACAATTCGACAATAGCCTTAACCTCCGAAACGTCACCGACAGGAGTCGATGTGCCATGAACATTGATATAATCAATATCCTCCGGCTTCATGCCTGCATCATCAAGAGCCATCTGCATTGACAGCTTCGCACCGAGTCCATCGGGATGAGTTGCCGTCAGGTGATAGGCATCAGCACTCATGCCACCGCCTACAACCTCAGCATATATCTTTGCTCCGCGAGCCTTTGCATGCTCAAGCTCCTCAAGAATCAACACTGCCGATCCTTCACCCATGACGAAACCGTCACGCGACTTGCTGAACGGACGAGATGCCGTTTCAGGGCTGTCGTTTCTGGTTGAGAGCGCGTGCATGGAGTTAAAGCCACCTACGCCTGCAGGATATATAGCAGCCTCGGCACCACCGGTCACAAATGCATCGGCCTTGCCAAGACGGATATAATTGAACGCATCAATAATAGCATTGTTGGAAGAAGCGCATGCAGATACAACACCATAGTTCGGGCCATGATAGCCATACTCCATTGAGATGTGTCCGGAAGCGATGTCGGCAATCATCTTAGGGATGAAGAACGGATTGTATTTAGGGCCATTAGCCTGATTGAGAGCATAGTAACCGGCTTCTTCCTCAAATGTATGAAGTCCACCGATACCGGCTGCAACAATCACACCTATACGGTTGCGGTTGATACCTTCCGTTTCTTCAAGACCGCTGTCCTCCACCGCCTGACGAGCCGCTACGAGAGCATACTGGGCATAAAGGTCAAGCTGGCGAAGCTTACGACGATCCGTGATATATTCCGCAGCGTTGAAATTTTTAACCTCACAAGCAAACTTAGTCTTGAACAGCGAGGCATCAAAATGGGTGATAGGACCGGCACCGCTTTTACCTGCCAATGCAGCCTCCCAAGTTGAAGGCACATCATTTCCAAGCGGAGTGATAGCGCCAAGCCCTGTCACTACTACTCTTTTTAATTCCATTATGTATCTTTACGTGAAAGTCAAGTTAAAATGAGGAGAGAAGAAGCATAGGCTCAATTAAGCCTGTGCAGCTTCAATGAAAGCGATAGCGTCGCCAACAGTTGCGATGCCTTCTGCTTTATCATCAGGAATAGTGATGCCAAATTCTTTTTCAAACTCCATGATGAGTTCTACTGTGTCAAGGCTGTCAGCTCCGAGGTCGGTAGTGAAAGATGCAGTTTCTGTTACTTCGTTTTCGTCCACACCAAGCTTGTCAACGATGATAGCTTTAACGCGATTTGCAATTTCTGACATAATCTTTGATTTTATTAAAGTTAGTAAAATACTTTTTGCGGTGCAAAGTAAGTGATTATATTAGAAATATTCAAGTTTTTAGCCCACAATCTTCAGCTTCATTCACTTTTTTTCACTGACAGCCATCCCAACCGGATGCCACCCCCATATAAGCAAGCGAACCGTAAAGAATGTCATTCATTTGTTGATGTCAAGAAAATCAGCCAACTTTGCAGTCAGTTGGATCGAAGCAAATCTGACAATGACATATAAAACTTCTAAAACCAAAGCAAAAATGACACGATTATCTATTCTAATCCCGGCTATTATACTCTCCATAGCCTCAATGTCGGCAAGGACAATTCAAGGAGAGATCCGTTCTGACAATGACTCAACGGTAGTTGTCGGTGCAACATGCCGTCTGATGTCCGGCTCACAATTCATCAAAGGCGTTACCACCAACGAAAACGGATCTTTTGAAATCTCTACCAACGTCAAGTCGAAACTTATTCTTGAAATATCAATGGCAGGGTTCAGTTCGACTGAGATTGTAATTGAATCAGATAAAAATGTCAATGTCGGAGCTATTTATCTGTCTGAAGGCGTAAAATTGGATGAAGTGCAGGTCACCTCCAATTCAATGATTGATGTCAAAGGCAGAACCGTAATTTTCCCCTCCGGCTCTGATGTCAAGGCATCCTCAACATCAATAAGCCTATTCCAAAAGTTGCCACTTGCAGGATTGGAGGCTAATCCTATCAACCGGTCATTAAGCGTTGACGGTGGCACACCGGTAATCCTTATCAACGGAATACCGTCAACCATAGACGATTTCAATGCTTTGCAACCAAAAGACATTGAAAAGATAGAATTTTCAAGAATAACGCCTGCCAGATATGCCGACCGAGGCAATAAAGGGTTCTTGAACATTACGCTGAAGAAACGCAATGATGGAGGGCAAGTATATATTTGGGGGCGTAGTGCAGTCAACACTGCTTTTGTCGATGGCAATGTCCGTGCATCATACCACCAAGGGGCTTCTCAATTCACTCTATCATACAATCCGTCTTGGCGTAACTACCAGGATGTCTTTGACAACACCACAGAAAGTTATATTGATGATGAATTTCGCGTAAACCTCGAAAAGCATGACAGGAATCCATTCAACTATCATTACCATAATATCGGGGTTAAATACGATTACAGTCCGAATGTCAACACACTCTTCTCGGCAACATTCAGAATGACGCCCAATTTTAACAAAAGTCGATCTATGGCACACACAGAAGACTCATATCTTGGAGAATACGAGAACAACAACCTTACGACAAGTACGGATTTAGCCCCATCGCTTGATTTGTTTTTCAAACGTGATTTCAATGATAAAAACGCTTTGGAAGTTCAGGTTGTCGGGACTTTAAGTTCAAGCGATTATCGCAGGAACAATGATTATATTTTCAGCGATGGTTCCAAATCTGAATATGTCATGGATGTGGATAGCCGCCGACGGTCTCTTATCAGTGAAATCAGTTACACTCATCAGTTCAGTAACAATACATCATTGTCAGCCGGATATCAGAATAGCGTATCCCATAGTACAAACACGTACCTTTCGTCTGACTACAAGCCGATATTGACAGAGAACAACAATTACGTCTATGCCAGATTGGGGCAACGAGTAGGCAAGGTTTATTTCACCGTAGCTTCCGGCGCAAAGTTGTATTGGATCAAGAATGATCTGAACAAGCGACACTTTATCCGCAATCTCTCCACCGTACAATTGTCATGGAATGTTTCACAGAAATGGAATCTTGCAGCAGCGTTCCAATACACACCGAGCATTCCTTCCTTATCAGCACTAACGGATTACCCTCAACAACAATCGCCATACCTTGTCTCTAATGGCAACCCCAACCTAAAAGTCGCACAAACCTTTATGTATCAGCTGATGCCATCATACAGATATAAGAAATTCAGTGCATCTTTGCTTATGAACTATCGTCACGTGGATGATTTTGTCATGGACGATATGTTCTATATCGGAGATAAAATGTTTCTGTCGCAGTCCGTCAATGCCAGACGCGCATGGCATGCCGGCGCAAACCTCAATCTCAAACTGAATGACATTGCCGGATTCGGAGCAAATGTCAATATCGGGCTGGATCACTACGAGACGATGGGCGAGAATTGGTGTCATCATCTGACATCTTTCGATGCAAGTTTTACCGTTTGGTGGAGCAAGGGACCCTATACAATTTCCTACTGGAGAAAAATTCCGGGCAAATATCTTAGTGGCAACCATGTAGGCAAAGACGAGAATGGAGATGCGCTAAGTTTTGAGTTCCGACCTGACAAACATTGGACATTTGGCGCGAGCTGGATGTATATGTTTGACAAGAAGGGAACGAAATATCCCTCATGGGGCTACTCAAGTGTCAATCCGTATTTCGAAGAGCGCTATATAAAAAACAACGGAAATATGGTCGTGCTATCAGCAAGTTACTCAGCGGATTTCGGCTCTATCTTCCGTTCTTCCCGCCGCTCTCTAAACAATTCCGACAATGGGTCATCGCTGTTGAAGATGTAATATTACAGAAATACATTCAGCGGACTAAAACAATTCAACCGCATGCAACGTTATAATTGTATCTTTAACAATTAGACCAACTGATATGAATATCAAACTACTCTCAATCATGGCCATCGGCGGTGCATTGCTCTGTGGCGCAGCATCTTGCTCAAAATCCGGTGACAAAAACACGGATTCAGAATCCGCATGCGCTGAAATATGCAGTGTCCCCTTTACGTTCGACCTCAAAAACGCCAAGAAATGCTATGAGATTTCAAGCGCAGACGACACTACGAAATATACGCTCTCGATCGAAGCGACCATACTATGGCCCGAGAAGATCGACGGATATGACCTGACGCCATTACAAGACACCATCATAAGCCTTATCGCCGGAAAACATATGCCGACAATAGACGAGGCAATCCTCAGCTACGTTGATAACGCTGCCGTGTATGAACTTGGCGACAAAATCACCAAAGTGGATTCCGTTCCGGCCATATCGCCGTTCAACACTGCATTCTATGCACAGACGGACATGACCATCACCGAGATTTCAACCGATATGATCACAATCAGATGCGTCACCGACCAGTATCTTGGAGGGGCTCACAATATGACCGGATCAACCGTGCTGACCTACGATCTGAAAAACAGAATTTTCATTTCCGATGAATGGCTTTTCAACAACACCGAATCGCCTGAACTGCTCAATGCCATAAAAGAATCCATCGCCGCAGAGACAAATATGACGGTTGCAGAGCTTGAACAGACAAAACTTGTCACGGAAATTCCGATTGCGGATGACGTATATCTTCAGGACGGAATGATAGTGTTCCATTACAATCCATACGCCGTGCTCCCCTACTCATTCGGAACAATCGATGCCCCTGTATCACCATATCTCATAAAAGATCTGCTCACCCCGGCCGCACAAAAAATGTTGGTCAGCGAATGATGCGGAACAATCCTTTCAACCAATATAAACACGAGGGTGCGCTTCAATAACGAAAAGCGCACCCTCGCATATTATTTCAGTCAGCACGATCAATAGAACCGGCGAATACCCATAATCTCCCGCGCTTCCTTAAGAGTCTTGGCAGCGCGCTCACGAGCCACCTCTGCTCCACGGCGAAGCACTCGTCCGATATATTCGTCGTCATTGCGTATATCAATAATGCGCTGACGGATCGGCAACGTCACTTTAAGGATATCTTCAGCCAGCTGCTTTTTTAAATCACCATATCGGATCGAGCAGTCAGCATACGCATCCTTGAAATGCTGAACGACATCCGGCATCGATGTCAATTCAAGCAACGAGAAAAGATTCCGGATCGGTTCTGACATCGGAGAATCAGGCGCCTGAGGGCCTTGATCAGTGACAGCACGCATCACTTTCTTCCGCAACACCTTTTCTTCATCAATCAGATAAATACAGTTGCCCTCGCTCTTGCCCATCTTGCCTGAGCCGTCCAGACCGGGCACTTTCACCGGTTTTCCGCCATAATCGAAATTGACAGGTTCGGGAAAGAGTTCCACACCGTAGAATGAATTAAAGCGGCGTGCAAAACGGCGGGTCAGCTCCAGATGCTGTTCTTGATCCTTGCCAACCGGCACTTTTTGCGCTTTCTGAATCAAAATGTCAACGGCCATCAATGTAGGATATGTCAGCAAACCGGCATTGACACGCTTGTTCGTTTCCGCTCCGATAACCTGCTTCTCGATATCATCATCGGCATCAGCCTTGATTCCGAGAGCCTTGCGCGCTTTGTCCTTAAACGAAGCCGTGCGCATCAGTTCGCCGATGCCCACATGCATATTCAGCAAAAGATACAATTCCGACACCTCGGGCACATCACTTTGAACAAATATCGTTGATTTCTCAGGGTCAAGACCGGCCGCGAGATATTCGGTCACGATATTCTTTACGTTTGCATGAAGCTCATTGGGATCAGGATTCGTTGTCAGCGCATGAAGATCGGCAATGAAAAATAGCGGCTCATATTTTTCATCGTTCTGCATGCGCACGAATTTGCTCAATGCGCCATAATAATTGCCCAGATGCAGATTGCCTGTTGCACGGATGCCGCTGAGCACTGTTTCTTTATCGTTCATATCTTAAGTTTGATTATTTATTTCAGAATCTATATCCGACAACCCCTTGGAAATATTGATTGTGGATCGACGGATTGACCACGCCCGATGAGCGCGAGATATTCTTGAAGCCCAATTGATATCTGACGCCGACAAGCAGATGCGGCCCGAAATTGACGTATGTGGCCAGATGCAGCCCGAGGTCGCCACGATTGAATGCATTGATAAACGTGGCAGGCGAATGATAGTAGTCGGTAGATACATTGATCATCTGCGGGATCAGCTCATCCATCGCATTGACATCGGCCCGATAGATGCGCTGTTTCTGGTTGCCTGCAAAGCCGAAGGCATAATAGAACCCGCAATCAACAGACCAACGGACGCTTCGGTCAACGCCGAAGCGGAAACTGGCAAACACAGGGACATTCACCGTATAAGTCCGATTGTCAATAAAAACCGCGCTCATGCTGGCATTATCCGATCCGATAACCGCCATGTCTATATTATAGGTGTTGGTTGTCACATCCAGCGCAGTGCCAAATCCGAAAAACTCCTTAATGCCAAACACGGCACGAAAACCCAATCCCAGCGATGCGCCTTTATTGACATTCAGATTCTGAATCTGCGGGAACTTTTTTTTGTAGTTCTGCAGAACCGACCCAAAGCCACCCAGCGCATGGACATCCACCTCAATAAGCTGCTTGGCCGGCGAAAAATCCACAAAGTCCTCTGACCTGGCGCATAAAGGCAACGCCATAAGAACCGCCAATGCAATTATAAATGACTGAAATCTGATTTTCATTTTAGGCATGTTATATTGAATGCCAAAGTTACAAAAAACTCCGGAATAACCGAATAAAACAGAAGAAATGGCACTGAACGGCTTCGGCGTCTTTGATAGTTGAACCGTCAGGAAATGGCAAAATGTTGCATCGGAAAAGAAACATTACAATCGTTGTACACTGCTTTTTATCAGATTTTTATTATCTTTGCAGTTGAAACCAAGATAGATATTGTAAAACTGAATGCCAAACTGGAGCGGACAGTGAAGCGGATAAGCGTACGGATATTGATGCCATTATTAAGGAGTTGGAGGACTGACAATGAGTAGTAATGAACCAATAATAACAGGAACGGCTTTTCTAACCGATGTAAAACAGATTATTGATACAGCTCGGAGTAATGCCGTGCGGAGTATTAACTTCTGTCGTGTACAGATGTACTGGAATATCGGTCAACGGATATTTGAGGAAGAGCAACATGGCAAAGAACGCGCCGACTATGGTACTTATCTGATAAAAAGTCTTTCGCAGACATTAGAGCCTGAATATGGAAGCGGATTTTCTTACAGGCAACTCGCATTTTGCCGCCAATTTTACCGGCTTTATCCAATTATGAACGCACTGCGTTCATAATTGAACTGGACACAATATCGGATGCTCATTCAAATAGAAGACCCTGATAAACGTGAATACTACGAACTGGAATCTGTCAATAACGGTTGGACGGCAAGAGAAACCGAGCGGCAGATAAATTCGCAACTCTATGAGCGTCTGCTGTTGAGCAACGACAAGGAGGCTGTCATGGCCGTGGCCCGCAAGGAACGCATCCCACAAACTCCGCAAGAGATTATCAAAGATCCTATGGTGTTGGAGTTTTTGGGACTGGAGCGCAAAGCCGCCTACTACGAAAAGGATTTGGAGAGTGCCATAATCTCACATCTTGCCGACTTTCTGCTCGAAATGGGTAATGGCTTTTCTTTTGTGGCACGTCAGAAAAGAATATTGATTGAAGATGACGAGTTCTTTGCCGACCTCGTATTCTACAACCGGTTGCTGCGTTGCTTTGTTGTCATAGAACTGAAAACAGGGAAATTGACACATCAGGATTTAGGGCAGTTGCAAATGTATGTAAACTATTACGACCGTTGCGAGAAGCTGCCAGATGAGAATCCTACGATTGGCATCTTACTGGGGACAAGCAAGAACGATACGGCAGTGAAAATGACCCTGCCGGAGGACAATAAGACGATACTTGCCAATGAATATAGGCTGTATCTGCCTACGCAAACGCAACTTATTGATGAAGTAAACAGCGTAAGGAAGTCTATTGAAATGAATAAGGAGAAGATTCTATGAACTATTTAGAAAGGTGAAAAAGTGGAGTGGAAACCATTTGGAGAGGGAGCGGATTCGTTGGCCGGATTTTCGGCGTTCTTTCAAAGTACTTATGGTTAAGGGGATTATAAGAGCTTCCCAGATTTATTGAAAAAATATTTGACTTTATTTTGTACATACATCCCGTTAACGTAACTTTGCCGGAAATAACACAAAAAATGTCACTGGGATTCAATAAACTTTGGCTTTCGTCACGCGACTATATCTTCATAACGCTTGGCATATTCCTCTATGCGTTCGGCTTCTCTGCATTCATATTTCAAGAGAAAGTGGTGATCGGCGGCGTTGCCGGTCTGGGTACAATCATATTCTTTTTAAGTGAGAAATATCTCGGCTACGGCATCCCGGTCGCGATTTCCCAATACGTGCTCAACCTGATCCTGCTCGCGTTTGCCTATCGGATAGTCGGCAAGCAGTTTGTTCTGAAAACAATTTTCGGAGCAACCGTCATCTCTCTTGCTATCGGTATATTGACGCCGTTGTTCCACGGCCCGCTGGTCAATGGCCAGCCATTCATGAACGTCATCATCGGATCATTGATGTGCGGAATCGGATTGGGCATTGCATTCACACACAATGGCAGCACAGGCGGCACGGATATAGTTGCGGCTATGGTCTCCAAAAGATCCAACGTCAGCATAGGCCGGACAATGCTGTATGTCGATATGTGCATAATATCTTCTTCATATCTGGTTTTACACCAGATCGACACCGTTGTCTTTGGTTTTGTCACGCTTGTCATTGTCTCCATGATGGCCGACATGATTATCAACACCAACCGTCAGGCCGTGCAATTCATCATCTTCTCGCCCCATTGGGAAGAGATTGCGACAGCGATCAACAATGAAGCCAACCGCGGCTGCACGGTGCTCAACGGCATGGGATGGTACTCCAAACAGGATGTGAAGATACTTCTGGTGATGTGCCGTAAGATCGAATCCGTCACCATATTCCGCATCATAAAAAGCATCGATGAGAATGCATTTATCACCCAAGCCAACGTCAATGGCGTATATGGGAAAGGATTTGACGCAATGAAATTGAGGGTCAGCCCCCGACACCATACCGAGAAAGCTGAGGGCGCGAAAAAAGAATCCTGATTGCAACCCCGTGGCCGACAATTATCTAGAAAAGAAAATGGAGGACTACCGGCAAGGCCGGACAGCCGCATCGATGTCATCGCACCGGAAAACCAAGACTCGCACAGATATGCGAGTTCTCATCATTGGAGGAGAGACGACGGCAGGATCACAAACAGTCACAGAGTTGCGCAAATCGGGGTGGCGCGTAGCATTTACAGACCCGGACATGAAAACCGGACGTCATCTTGCCCAGACAACAGGCGCGCAGCACCATCCGATATCACCATCCTCAACAGCAAGCCTGCAACATTCGCTGGAACTGATTTCGGATCATTGGGGATGTCTGGATCTGGTCATAGACTGCATGCCAACGCCTGATCGGAATGCAATCCGGCTTTTCAAAGAGCGCGGAATCCCTGTGGTTTTTGCCCGATCTAACCCTTACGGCGATCCGTCACATATTTGATCGCGCCCTGCCACTGCCCTTTATTAATTGTGGCTTTTCCATAGGCAACCGCATGACGCGGGCAAGCATGATAGCATCCCATACACAGTGTGCAATTCTTACCCCAAGACGGCCGACCGTCAGTGATCTTCACATTGTCAAGCGGGCAGACGGATTCACACAAGCCGCATCCGATACAAGCTTCTGTAGAGCGGAACGGTTCGGGAGAAGTCAGAAAACGCATGAACAGCGGATAAATGATCTGCGATTTCACCCATGCAAACTGCCCGGCATAGACAGAATCAATCGGTGACTTGCATTTGATTGCATGCGCAATTTCACTGACACGCGCTTCCACGGCATCCATCTTCCGCTTCGCGGCTTCGCTTGCATCGACATCAAAACCGGGCAGATTGACGTATGTGTTAGGCATAAAAACCGAGTGCGCCGCAACAGCTTTCCATCCACGCCGGCGCATAGTCTTGCGCCACATCAGATTAATCAAACCGCAATCATCGCCGCATGTACACACCAGGTAATGTTCCACATTCTTTCCGCAAGCCACTTCCGCCTCGGCCAGAAACCGCTTCACAACCTTAGGCATTCCCCAACTGTGGACCGGCATAACCCATATCAGACGACGTTCGCCGCCCAAATCGACAGATGAATGACGGATTTCTGAAAGCCGCATCACATTCTCGCCAAGACCGGCAGACAGAAGCGCGGCCACCATCTGACTGTTGCCGGTGCCGGAAAAGCATATAATCATCTGATGGTCACCTGAGTTGCACCAAAACCATATTCGCGGAACGAAGCGTCCTGAACATCATGGCCCTTATACCGATGTGTCAGCTCCTTCATGATTGCATTACGCAACACGCCTTCGCCTTTTCCATGAATGAAGACTATTTTCTGTCCCTTATTCTTTATATTCTCATCCATTACGCGCATAAATTCATCGACCTGAAGGTTAAGCATGTCGGCATTCGACAGTCCGCGGATGCTATCTACAAGTTCACCGATGTGCAGATCCACTACAATCATGTCGCCATGACGGTTCTGCTTAGCCTGCTTCTTGACAACACGGCGTTTAGGTGCGCGATCCGCCTTTATTTTTGACCGGAGAGCCTCTTCGATAGCCGCCGGCTTTACGACCGCCGCCCGATGAGGGGCATCATTGGTCACGATGTCAAACGCCAATACCGGAATCTCAAAATAGATATTGTCGCGGAAACAATGCAGTTTGGCGAATTTAGTGGTGTCGAGAGCAAATTCAACCGAAGCCGGCTGTTTGAGGGCAAACGGCTTATCTTTCTTGAACGCCACATACTGGATAGCCACATGATCCATCGCGGCAAGATCAGCCGTAGCTATCTCGTCAAGAAAAAGCTGGATATTCGGTTCGACAATGCCGGCATATCTTGTGGACCATTCTGACTCACCGTCCTTCCGCGTCAGATATGCGAAATAAAGATAATAATTTGAATCGTTGACAATATATGTGTCAAAAGTAGTGGCCGACAGACGCTTCAAATCGCGTGGCTCATAGGCGAGAACGATGTTCAGATGCTCCCCGCCCGGCGTTTCCTCAATCTTTATCTCCTCCTCCGCCTGACGGACAGCAACCGGGGGAGCGACCTCCTTAGATGAAGCCGAAACTGCCGGCGCAACGGCTGCCACTTCCGGTGCGGAAGCAGCCCGAGAAGATTGTCCCACCACTACGCACTCGCGCACGAGTACAGGCGTTTCAAACCCATCTTCATCCTCGACATAGGCTATATTATCCTTTATTTTGACAACGCATCCTCCTCCAACGGAATTGAGGAAACGCACAATATCTCCAACTTTAACCATTATATTCCTCTTTATTCTTTATCCAATTGATCAAGCATGGCTCTGACAGCCGCACGTAGCTGCTGGTCATCGCCGGACACAACAACTTCCGGCTCATTGGCCACTTTTATATCCGGCTCCAACTGAGTGTTTTCGAGATAATTTCCCTCTGCCGTACGGAATCCGGTCACCGGAATGCCGAACACAAGCGAAGAATCCTGCAAGCGCACCCAGTTGACACTGCTCATAGTTCCCGGCACAGGCATACCAATAAGCCGGCCAAGGCCAAGATGCCTATAGACCCAAGGAGTGCCATGCGCGTTACTGTAATAAGCCTCACCGATAATCATTATGCTCGGCTTGTTCCAACGGCGCGACGGCATTACGGAAGTGGTCAGGCCATGAACTTCCTGAGTCAGCTATGTGAATGTTGATGGCGTGCCGGGCGAAGATGTTGTCCTGCCCATAAGTGCCGGAGCTATGAACGAGCTGCTGTACAACCGATGGTTGCGCAACCGTCAGGCTGATGTTGACAGCCTGTCGGATGGGCGGCTTGGTTATGTTCATATCCGGTCTATGGATGATGGGTCGTTCCGCAAGATTTATGCCGACATGCTTGGAAAATATGTCAATAGAGAGGCTATCATAATAGATACGCGCTGGAATGGCGGCGGACGTCTGCATGAAGACATCGAGGTGCTGTTCAGCGGAAAGACATATCTGACTCAG
>CAYTLU010000051.1:0-2598 GCA_964438665.1 uncultured Bacteroides sp. | reverse complement strand
CAAGATGATGAGGATAAAACTTTATTATACTTAATAAACAACCCGATGAATCCAGAAGAGGGTTCAGCCTTTAAGGTTTGTAAGTCGGGGCTTTATTACTATGTGAATACGAAAGCACTCTTTGATCGTTTGAAAATTGACTATGAAAACTATACTGTCATATTCGACTTGCAGCGAGATGCTTCGTATCCGAATATGGAAGTTTATAAAATGAAAAAACGTTTGTTGCCGAGAACGAAAAAATAACCTCAAAATAAAAAGGACATCTTATTGGCCTAAGATATCCTTCAGAGATAGAAATAATAAAATGCGTTTGGCTGGCGCAATTCGTAAGGCTTCTCACCTTACCGCTATTTCTGTTTCTCGTTTGTAAAGATACGAATAATTTTCGAAATCTGCAAACATTAGGCCCCATTTAACCAAATAAATTTTGAGTAATTCATTAAGAATGAACAGATTGCTAATTGACTTGGGGCAGTCATTAAACACCCCTAGGGTTTCGATTATCCCCCTGGTAGCTTTTGTTGAAGCAACGGAGGCTCGAAAGAAATCGATTGTTAAAGATCAGAAAAGACCACATACATTCAAAGTTGCACCGTATGCAACAGCACGTGCTGCTATTAGGAAATATGTGGAGAACGAGTTTGACCAAGACTGCATATTGGCAGGAATTGAACGATTGCATAATCGCAATGCTGAGTCTCAATGGGCTCGTCGTGATACGCAAAATTCTATTCTGGCTTTGCATCGTTTTATCGATTCTAACTTTCCAAGTCATTTGGGGAAAATACGATGCTCTTTCTCGAAGGTAGACATCAAAGAAATTTATCTTTATGGTGTATCGATTACTGTTGCACCGGATTTGGTTATACGCTGGGAGGAAAATGGCAAACGCTATGTCGGTGCCGTCAAATTCCGTATATCCAAAGAGCCGTACAGCAACCATTCCGGTACTCTTGCAGCATCGTTGCTTGCGTATTATGTCCGACATTCGGTTGCAGAACAAGGCGAAATAGTAGATAATTCGCATTGTTTGTTTTGCGATGTGATGGTCTCTACAATATTTTCTTCGCCCGAAAATATAGAATCGTATATGCAAGCAGTAAAAACGGCTTGTCTTGAATATGTCAAACTTTGGGATGCGGCTTAATTTATGGGGAAAAATCAGCATGTGATTCCTCATAAGGGCGAATGGGCTGTTAGAGGGGAAGGTAACCGACGGGTTACTCGAATTGCAGAAACGCAAAGAGAGGCTATCAATATTGCTCGTGAAATAGCCCGGAATCAAGAAGCCGAGTTATTGATCCATCGTCCTGACGGACGAATACGAGACAGAGATAGTTATGGTAATGACCCCTATCCTCCAAAAGGATAAAACAGCGGTAACGAAAGAGCCATTTAGTGGCTCTTTCATTTTACACCACAAGGCTTGTTCATATATTACAAGAGATGAGAATTCCTAACGAGGAGATTGAACTGTTCAGATTTAAGGCATCAAATAAGCCCTGCAAGTAATTTGCAGGGCTTATTTGTTACCGCCTCCGTCCAGTATTCTTTGTGCCGTTCCAAGGCAGGTCGGAGTGCGAGCCGCCGGAACCTGTGCCAATGTGGGTTTGGGCTAGGCCAGCTGTGGCGAGGATAAAGGCTGCACCTAACAGGTCTATCTGCGCCTGACTGACCTGCTCCTGCGGCTCGAAGACAGCGTTCACCAACTCCTCGTCTGTAATCTGGTGGTTGAAGTGCTGCTGTGCGAGGTTGTGGTTAATTTGGAACTTGACATCATCAAACAGTTCATCGCCGACCCGTGTCCAGATATGCAGCGACGGGTTGTCATAGTTCGGGATATTGATTTTTACGAGTTCTGCTCCCGACGACAGCCGATAGCGTTGCGGATTGGCCGTGCGGTCGAGTTCGACAATGCGCTGGGATTGCTGCTCTATCCGGGCATTTTTTGATTGTATGGTCTTGCGCAGCGACTCCGCCTCCTTGATAGCCTTGGCGATCTCCGCTTGATAACTGTTGCGCAGTTTTGCCAACTCCTGCTCGTGGTGTTGTACAGTGGCGGCGCGTTCCGCCTGCAATTTCTTAATCTGCTCTTTGAGTCGGGCTATCTGCTCGTCTTTGGTCAAAAGGTCTTTCTTGGCTTTGGCAAGATCGCCTTTACCGAATAGCGATAGAATTGCACTGCGGCCTTCGTTGGCTTTCTCCACTTCGGCATTCAATCTGGCAATGTCATTTTCGTATTGCAGCATCTGCTGCCGGTAGTATTCTCCATTGGATTGGTGCTTGGCCGTCGAACCGACCACACCGCGCTGCAATCCGAACTCCCGCATCGCTTCGGCATAGGTATTCTGATAGGTGGACAATCGCGCCCGACCCATAACATCATCTGCGGATAGCCTCGGCCCTATCTGTGTCCGATACTTTTTCTCGCCCTCGCGGGATTTGCGCTTGCGTTCGCCCGTAACGATCGGCACGACCGTCGCGTGCAGATGCGGCGTCTTCTCGTCCATATGCAGCACACACGATACAACATTATCTTCGCCGAAGGTATCTTTGAGCCAGCGCAGATTGGCATCCGTCCATTGGTCCAACTTG
>CAYTLU010000050.1:0-14784 GCA_964438665.1 uncultured Bacteroides sp. | reverse complement strand
GTTACGTTGTCGATCAATGCCGTAGGGATGATGTCGAACGAGAAGTTGCGGCGGTTCGGCTCCGTGGAGGGAAGGGTGCTGCCGTTGAGCTGCACATTATTATAGCGTTCGCTCATACCGCGCACGGTGACATATTTGCCGTTGTCGATCGTTACGCCGGAAACACGCTTTAAGACCTGCGCAACGTTGTTGTCGGAGGTTTTCTTAATCATGTCGGAAGAGATCCCATCGGACATTATCGTGCGGGCTTTCTGCTTGGCGTATAAGCCGTTGGCAGAGGCTTCGTTGTACTTCGCCGTTACCACGACCTCTTCGAGTTTTTCGCCGGCGTCCTGCAGCACCACGTCAAGCGGGGTGGTCTTGCCCGCAGTGATCCGGATGTCAGAAATGCTCATCTTTTGGTAGGAGATGCACGAGATTTCGACGCTGACGGTGCGGGCGGCAAGTTCGAGAGAGTAGTGTCCCTTGACATCGGTGGACGTTCCGGTCGTTGTGCCTGCGACCACCACCGTGGCTCCCGGGATGGGAAAACCGTCTTTATCGACCACCGTGCCTGTCAGCTTGCCTTTGCTTTTTGCGGTGGTCTGCCGGGGAGCAGAGGCAGGGGCAGGTTGCTCGTCCGCTTTCTTCCGGACAATAGCATAGCGGTTGTCATTGACTTTGACATAGGACAACGCGGTGGAGCGGAGGCTTTGGGCGATCAGTTCGTCGGCACTTTTCCCCTCGGCGGCAAGCGGCTCGGCGGTGAGGCCTTTCACCATCTCGCCCTCGAAAGAGATAAAGACCCCTTTCAGCCGTTCAATCCCTTGAAGCCGCTCCATAAGGGGTTCTTTCGGAAACCCCGATTGTTGGTCTGCGGCGATGACATCCGCGGCGCAGAGCAGCAGGATTCCCATCATAAAGCCGATACAGCAACGCCGTATCCAAATGTTTAATTTTTCCATCTTTTTCTTTTTTATTAAAATCAAATTGTTTAAAATCAACTGTTTATACCACACCGGCTCATTCCCATAAAGACATGGCAAGGGCTGTTTTTCCCATCAGGCGGGAAAAAACATTCAAAAAATCCGGTCTTGTGAAAGGGGTTTAGCGATAAAGTTCGATCCGGTTGTCCTGCCGCTTACTGTGGATGCCGTAGATGCAACTCAACTCCTTCAACAGTGTCTCACCGCCGTCATCCAGCGGATAGGAGCCGTAGAAGCTGACATGTCCGTCCGTAATCCGGTCGATGGTCATGCTGACACCGTAGCATTGCTCCATCTTCAACTTTATTTCGTCCAGTCCGGCATGGTTGAGTACGAGCATCCGTCCGTCTTTCCATCCGGCGGCACGCTGCCAGTCGATACTGTCCAACCGGGCGGTCTGCGATGCCGTGTCCCACGTGATCTGACGGTTGCGCGTCAGCACAGCCAGCACCCGGTGTTGGACATTCTCCACTTTGACACATCCGTCGCGCACCGAGATAACGTTATCCCGCACGCCGGGATAGGCTTTCACGTTGAACGATGTCCCCAGCACGGTGGTTTGTGTCTGGCCTCCATAGACAATAAAGGGCTTCGCGGGGTTTTTCGCCACCTCGAAAAACGCTTCGCCCGAAAGACGGATTTCACGGCGCTCATCGTTGAATGTCCGGTCGTCATAGGAGAGCTTGCTGCCCCGGTTCAGGTAGATCCTGGTGCCGTCGGGCAACGTGAATTCCTCCACTTCCTGCAAGGCCGTCAGCTCCACAGGCTGCGGCGTGCGCTCCAACGCCCGGAAGCCGATCACCGCACCGATGCTGACAAGCAACAGAACTGTGGCGGCGATGCCATAACGGTATAGCCGCGAAACAGGACGGAATTTCCGGACGGCGGCCGGCTGTCTGCCATCTTGCCGACCCATTGCAGCATAAACCCGGCGAAGGATTCTCCTCCCGGCATTCTCGGTTTCCGGATCTTTACCGGGGCTTGTCCTTTCGTCGGAGACCGCCACCTTGTCTAATAGGTGCAACTCCTCCGCCGTGAGGTCATCGCCCGCCGTGTAGCGTCGCATCAGTTTGTGCAGCGCATCCAACTCCCGCTTGGCTTCGGGAGTTCCGGGTTTGGGTCGATTGCTTTCTTTTTGCATAAATACTATCTGACACATTATTTTTTTCCTTGTTTTCGGGAGCGTGCATTGACATGTCCACCCCTCTATATATATTATCGAATCTCGCAGCACTTTTTCACGCGAAAACGGCAACTTTTTATATTAAAATTATATTACACACTATTATTTGATTGGTAATCACCATTCTATCCGGCGAAAACCGCCATAACATCCGGCCTCGTCTTTCGGAGAGAGATGCGGCAAAAACGCGTGGCAGGGAAACCTTAATAATAATGTAATCCGAATTGTTTGCCCATTCGGTGAAAAGTGCGGAATTTTGCCTGTAAAAGTCATTATGTATGAAAACGGATCAAGAACTGTTGGATGATTTCGCGGAAAGCGCAGAGAACAGGACTTTTGAAGATCTCTTCAAAAGGCATCATCCGGTTCTTTACCGTAAATCGCTCCGTTTTTTCAGGAACAAGGAGGATGCGGAGGATTTTTTGCAGGATTTCTGGACATACGTATTCAGGAATATGACACGCATAAAGACCGACGAACAAGGTTGCGCAGCACGGTTCCTGCACTCGGTGTATATGTGCGATCTATACGATTATTATAAACGGAAAGATTGGGCTACCGTGCGCTTGGACGACGAACTGCTCGGCAAATTGCATCAATGTCCGGAGTGGGGTTACAACAGTGTGGAGGACGATGTCTATTGCGCCGAGATACAGGAGAAAAAGGTGCAGATCATCAATTCGCTGTCCGAAACCGACCGCATGATTTACAATCTATACGAAAAACATGGGTTCAGCATTCACGACATAGCCCATTATTCCTCGTTAAGCGAGGGAACCGTCCGCAACAAGATCAGCACGATAACCGCCCTTATCAGCAACCGCCTGCGTCCGGTCTATACGGCAATCTCTCTTTTTGGCGGAATGTTTGGAGGCGGTTTCTTGATCAAGTAGGTCGGGGAAACAGTTGATTTTAAGAATTTTGTCATGATCGGGCGGTGGAATAAATTTGCATTGCTCTTGACTTATGCGTAATTTTGCACATACACACACATATTACAATAGTAACCAATGATTGAACGCTACATCACATTTCTATCCGGAAATATCACCGGACCGCACAGCCGCTTCATCATCACATCCGTTGAGATTGCAACAATCGCCCTGACGGCTATCGTGTCATACTACATAATGCGTCTGTTAGAGACCACCGCAATCAAATTCATCAGCAAAAGCCGCACGCGCTGGGATGATGACCTTCTCAACCTTCGCTTCCTCAAAGCGCTCTCGCTGCTGATGCCCGCAATTATAGTGGCATGGCTGCTTCCACAGTTTTTCAACGCCAATGACTATACCTACAACTGGATTCGCGTTGTCACGCTCTGTTACATCCTATGGACCGTGGTCTATATCCTGCATGTGTTCATCACCAACACATTCAACGCCCTGACCAAGCGCAAGCGTTTCCGCCCCTACGCCATCAAAGGGATATTCCAGATGTTGCGGCTCATCATGATCGGCGTCGGAGTGATCCTGACGGTCAGCATCCTGATCGACCGCTCGCCGCTGTCGATAATGATGGCTCTCGGCGCATCGGCAGCAATACTGATGTTGATTTTCAAGGATACGATTCTCGGTCTGGTGGCCAGCGTGCAGCTGACGGCCAATAATATGCTCCAAAAAGGCGACTGGATCATAGCCGACCGCCATTCGGCCAACGGCGAAGTCATAGACATAAGCCTGACAACCGTCAAGGTGCGCAACTGGGATAACTCCGTTGCAACCATTCCTCCTTATTCGCTCATATCCGAATCATTCGTCAACTACCAGCCTATGCGCAGGAGCGGCGGCCGACGAGTGGATCGCTCGATTCTGATAGATGCCAATTCAATCAGATTCTGCACGCCGACCGAACTGGAGAATCTTCGCAAACTGGGATTGGCCGATGCGGACAGCGATGAAAACGCCACCAATATGCATCTGCTCCGAAACTATCTCGAACGCTATCTGTCGGAACATCCGATGGTGAGACACGACATGCTGACTATGGTGCGCCAGATGGACCCGACACCCACCGGACTGCCGCTTCAGCTCTATTTTTTCACCGGCGTCACGGAGTGGAAGGCTTTCGAGAATATCCAGAGCGACATATTCGATCACATATATGCCGTTATCCAAACCTTCGGGTTGCGCGTCTATCAAGTCATAGCCGACCGGACGTGAGCTGCCGGGAGTGCCGGAGAGCAAAGATCTCTGCGCTTCGGTTAAAAAAGATTAATATTGATTAATATT
Organism: uncultured Bacteroides sp.; assembly: GCA_964438665.1. Lineage (GTDB taxonomy): Bacteria > Bacteroidota > Bacteroidia > Bacteroidales > Muribaculaceae > Paramuribaculum. Next base: position 10,405 of record CAYTLU010000050.1, on the reverse strand, counting down.
CGGTTAATAACGGAGCGTTGTGCGGTTAAATCAAAGTGTGAATAGATGCTATACGCGGGATTTTTCTTATCTTTGCATCAACTCGTAGTCACGGAGGGGGCGGATGCTTCCTCCATTTTATTTGAATTATGATAGATAAAGAAATAATACGCGGCATTATGGATGAGGCTCTGGCCGACACCGATGCCTTTCTTGTCGATATAAGAGTCACCCCGGCAAATGAGATCACCGTGGAAATCGACTCTATGACCGGCGTTGACATTGACACATGCGCCCGGCTTACGCGGCTGATCGAAGATAAGCTGGACCGGGACATCGAGGACTATCAGCTTGAGGTGGGGTCAGCCGGACTGACCGCTCCGCTGAAAGTGGCGAAACAGTATGAAAAAAACATAGGCAATGAGATTGAAGTGCTGACAAAAGACGGACGCAAGCTGACAGGCACAATGACAGAGCTGTCGGCCGATGGAGCATCATTCACCATGACAGTGAAAGAAAAGGTGAAAGAGCCCGGAAAGAAACGTCCGGTGATTGTTGACACCCCTATCACACTCAACATTGCCGACACAAAAACAGTAAAATATTTAATAAACTTCAAATAACCCATACCACACATCTCTAACTATGGCTAAGAAAGAGGAAGCTCCCAACATGGTGGAGCGTTTTGCCGAATTTAAGGAACTAAAAAACATCGATAAAGCCACGATGATCAGCGTGCTTGAGGAATCATTCCGCAACGTGCTGGCTAAAATGTTTGGCACTGACGAGAATCTGGATGTCATCATGAACCCTGACAAGGGCGATGTCCAGATATTCCAGAACCTGACAGTAGTAGCCGACGGCGAAGTCAGCGACCCGAACCGCGAGATAAGCCTGACCGATGCCCGCGCCGCCCAGGATCCCGATGTTGAGATCGGCGAGGAGCATACAAAGGAAATCTTCTTTGCCGACTTTGGCCGGCGCGCGATCCTGAATCTGCGCCAGACGCTGCAATCGAAGATCCTCGACCTTCAGAAAGAAGCCATCTACAACAAATTCAAGGAACTGGAAGGCGAACTCGTGACAGGCGAAGTCTATCAGACATGGTCGCGCGAAACGCTTCTTCTTGACGATGAGAAAAACGAGCTTCTTCTGCCGAAGAGCGAATCGATTCCGGGCGATTTCTTCCGCAAGGGCGAGACAATCCGTGCGGTTGTGGCCAACGTTGACAACAAAAACAACAATCCAAAGATCACGGTCAGCCGCACAAACGAGAATTTCCTCCGCCGCCTGTTTGAGCTGGAAGTTCCGGAAATCCATGACGGCCTCATCAATATCCGCGCCGTTGCCCGCATCCCGGGCGAACGCGCAAAAATTGCCGTAGAAAGTTATGACGACCGTATCGATCCGGTAGGTGCATGCGTCGGGGTGAAAGGCTCACGCATACATGGCATAGTGCGGGAACTTCGCAATGAAAACATCGACGTGATCAACTACACCGCAAATCCGTCACTGTTTATCCAACGCGCACTCTCCCCTGCAAAAATATCATCTATCCGCCTCGATGAAGATGAAAAGAAAGCCGAAGTGTTCCTGCGACCGGAAGAGGTGTCGCTGGCAATCGGAAAGGGCGGTCTGAACATCAAACTGGCATCCATGCTGACAGGCTATGTGATCGATGTTTACCGAGACACCGATGAAGCCGCCGAAGAGGATATCTATCTGGACGAATTCAAGGACGAAATCGACGGATGGGTCATAGACGCTCTCAAAAACATGGGCTGCATGACGGCCAAGAGCGTGCTTAAAACCCCGCGCCAGATACTCATCGACAAGGCCGACCTGGAAGAAGCCACCGTTGACAATGTCATCGCGGTGCTGAATGCTGAATTTGAGGAGGAATAATCGTCGGGACGGCATCATCGACTGTGTCGGCCGGGCAGACAAAAGAACTCTCTTCCTTCAAACAATCATAAAAAGAATCAAACAACACTCAATAAATGGCGAGAACGAAAATAAGCAAAGCGGCAAAAGACTTCAATGTGTCAATCCAGACCGTTGTGGATTTTTTGCAGAAAAAAGGCATTACCATCGACAACAATCCCAATTCGCGTATTGATGAGAATGCCTACGATCTCCTTGTGATGGAGTATAAGCCGGATCGGGATCTCAAGTCGAAATCCGAACAGGTATCGACCGACCGCAAAACAAAAGAGACTCCGACACCGGAGCCCGCTGTCATAGAGACACCGGTCATCGAACCGGTTCGCCCGGTTGGTCCGAAAGTGGTCGGCAAAATAAATCTGAACCCGGCCGGCCAGCCTGTCAAAGCTGCCACTCCGGCTGAACCCGAACCTGCTGCCGCTACACCGGCGGAAACCAAGCCAAGCGAAGCGCCAAAAGCGGAAGCAAAGCCTGAGCCGGAAAAGCAGCCGAAGCCCCAACCGCAACCACAGCCGAAGCCGCAGCCGGTCAAGGAAGAACAGAAACCGCAGGTGAAAAAAGAAACACCGCGCCCGACTGCTGCACCGAAACCCGAGAAGAAAGCTGATGCTCCGAAAAAGGAGGAGATGAAACCGGCTGAAAAGCCAAAGGAAACGCCCACAGCCACAGTTGAGGAGAAACCGAAAGAAGATGACAACTTCATTCCGACCAAAGTCAATACATCAGGTCTGAACATCAATGTTGTCGGAAAAATAGACCTATCGACCATCAATCAGTCAACCCGGCCGAAAAAGAAAACCAAAGAGGAAAAGCGCAATGAGCGTCTGGCAAAAGGTCAGAACAATGGGGCGGCAACCTCAAACGCAACCGGCGGCGGCGAAAACGCCGACCGAAAGAAGCGCAAACGCATACGCAACAAAGAAAAAATCGACATCAACCAGCCGCATCAGCAGAATCAGGGGCAGCAGCGAAACCAAGGCGGACAGGGCAAAGACCGCAACCGCCGGCAACTGCACACCGAGGTCAACGAAGAGGATGTGCAGAAGCAGGTCAAAGAGACTCTTGCCCGCCTGACCAGCAAGGATAAAGGCTTGAAAAAAGGCGCGAAATGGCGCAAGGAGAAACGCGAGGCCACCCGCGAACGCGAACGCGAAGCCCACGAAATGGAAGCTGCAGAGAGCAAGGTTCTCAAACTGACAGAATTCGTTACCGCCAACGACCTTGCCTCGATGATGAACGTCCCGATCAACAACGTCATCGGAACATGTATGAGCATCGGCGTGATGGTGTCGATCAACCAGCGTCTTGATGCAGAAACAATCAATATCGTGGCCGAAGAATTCGGATTCAAGACCGAATATGTGTCGGCAGAGGTTGTCGAAGCGATTTCACAAGAAGAAGACACGGAAGACGATCTGACAGAACGTCCGCCGATTGTGACCGTCATGGGCCACGTGGATCACGGCAAGACATCGCTTCTCGACTATATCCGTCAGGCCAACGTCATAGCAGGCGAGGCCGGAGGCATCACGCAGCATATCGGAGCCTACAATGTCAAACTGTCAGACGGACGCCGAATCACATTCCTTGATACCCCGGGACACGAAGCTTTCACGGCGATGCGTGCGCGCGGTGCGAAAGTGACCGACCTCTGTATCATTATCGTGGCCGCCGATGACAATGTCATGCCACAGACCGTTGAAGCGATCAACCATGCATCGGCAGCAGGAGTGCCCATAGTCTTTGCAATCAACAAAATAGACAAACCATCGGCAAATCCCGACAAAATCAAGGAAGAGCTTGCCGGAATGAACTATCTTGTCGAGGAATGGGGCGGCAAATACCAGTCGCAGGACATCTCCGCAAAGAAAGGCATAGGCGTTGAGGAATTGATGGAAAAGGTGCTTCTGGAAGCGGAACTTCTGGAACTGAAAGCCAACCCCAACCGCAAAGCGACAGGGTCAATCATCGAATCATCTCTCGACAAAGGTCGCGGCTACGTTGCAACAGTGCTTGTACAGAACGGAACGCTGCACGTTGGCGATTTCATTCTCGCCGGAACACATCATGGCAAGGTGAAAGCGATGTTCAATGAACGCAACCAGCGCATCACAGAAGCCGGTCCGGCAACTCCGGCCCTGATTCTCGGACTGAACGGCGCGCCGACAGCCGGCGACACGTTCAACGTCATGGAATCAGAACAGGAAGCCAAGGAAATAGCCAACAAGCGCGAGCAACTCCAGCGCGAACTCGGACTGCGCACCAAGAAGATACTGACGCTTGAAGACATCGGCCGCCGCCGCGCGATCGGAAACTTCCAGGAGCTCAACATAATTGTCAAAGGCGATGTTGACGGATCGATAGAAGCTCTCTCCGACTCGCTCATCAAGCTCTCGACCGATGAAATCCAGATCAACGTGCTCCACAAAGCCGTCGGCGAAATTTCGGAAAGCGATGTCACTCTTGCAGCCGCATCCGATGCCATCATCATCGGATTCCAGGTGCGTCCATCGATGGCAGCGCGACGCGCAGCCGAGCGTGACGGCGTTGAAATCCGCCTCTATTCCGTCATCTATCAGGCAATCGAAGAGGTCAAAGACGCAATGGAAGGCATGTTGGCCCCGGAAATAAAAGAAGAAATAACCGGAACTGCCGAAGTGCTTCAGACCTACAAAATTTCAAAGGTCGGCACGGTTGCAGGATGTATCGTTCGCGAAGGCCGCATCAAACGCAACTGCAAGGTGCGTCTTATCCGCGAAGGCATCGTGCGCTACACCGGCTCACTCGGCTCACTGCGCCGTTTCAAGGATGATGTCAAGGAGGTCGTGTCAGGCTACGATTGCGGCCTGAACATTGACGGCTACAACGACATCCGCGAAGGCGACATCATTGAATGTTTTGAAGATGTGGAAGTCAAGAAGTCTCTATAAGCCGGAGATCATCTGATTTCTTAACCGATATGGCAACTGCCCATATAAACATCGGATCAAATATCGGAGACCGCAAGGCAACAATCAGCCTTGCGGTCGCTTTGATTGAACGCGAATTCAACCGGACAGCGACATGCTCCGATCTGATCGAGAGCGATCCGTGGGGCTATGACAGCCCCAACCGTTTTCTCAATCTGGGAGTCAACATCGACATCGGCGCGCGCACTCCCGAGGATGCGTTAAAGACGCTTCAGAAAATCCAATCCGACATAGATCCGGCGGCACATCGCGACAGCTCCGGCAACTACATGGACAGGCGGATAGATATTGACCTCATAGCAATTGACAATATTGTCCTGTCAACACCGCTATTGGAATTGCCCCATCCGCGAATGCATGAGCGGGAATTCGTGCTGAAACCAATGGTTCAGATATGGCCAGATTGGATGCATCCGCTTCTGCAGAAAACTCCGCAGGAGCTTATTGATTGTCTTGACACATAAAGAGGGCTGCGTTGACCGACTATTGCGGCATTGCTACCGGCTCGATACGTGAAGAATCGACATACCATATAAAGCCGCGTATATTCTTATTGCCAAGATCGCGCAACGCAAGCATATAATCTCCGACCTGACGCGAATATTTCCGATGGTTTTCCCGTCCGAACTTATAGTCGATCACATCGCAATGACCGTCGGCCGTCCACACGACACGGTCCGGACGACAGACAGAGCCATCAGGAAGGACAAGAGGCCGTTCGCGAACAGCCCGGACGAATCCGTCAAACCATTGGCTGATCCCGGGTTGCTGCAACTGCTCAGACAAGTATGACACGACCTCATCGGCTTCACTCCCGGGCAACCGACCGCGATAGCTACAAAAACGAACTGCCTTTGCCAGATCGGAAGAGCGATAGACCCGCGACAGCACATCGTGGAGCACTATTCCGCGCTCCCGCGCAACACCATAGTCAAGATAACGCTCTATATCCAGATTGCCCCACAAATCATCGCGGTCACCGGTCTCATAAGCAGCCATAGGCTCTGTCAGGCCGGGCTCAAGAGCCGTATGCGATTTCGTCTTGCCAACGCGTGGCGTTGTGGGCTGTCCACGGAACAACACCGTGCATCCAAGGCCATTATCCTCAGCGGAGCCCAGATCCATCTGCCGCAACGCCCCGGCAAGCATGTCGCTGACCAGATATGACTCCGGTTTTCCCGCCACAGAGCGGTAGCCAACCGACAATTCATCGACAGCACGCGTCAACGCAACATACAACACATTCAACTCGTCAAGCAGCTGCTCGCGGCAACGGCGGTCATACTGCGCGGCAAACTGTGTCTGCCTTAAGCCCGGGACAGGCCGCAACGGTATGATCGGCGGCACAAACGCAGGATCAATTCCGGGCATCTCTCCTCCTGTCTCAAACCATTCAAGATCGCGGAAATCAATCATTTTCCAATTGACAAAAGGAATGTGGACACATTTGAACTCCAAACCCTTTGACTTATGGATAGTCATGACCCGGATGCAGTTCTTGTCGAAAGGAGCCGATATCTTCGAACGGCAACCGGTGTCATCCCACCATTGAAGAAACGAATTCAAATCAGCCGCGCCATGACTGCAAAAATCAGTCACAACATCCACAAAAGCAGATATATACATATTCTGCTCCTCAGCCACCGCCGGAGAGATGTAGCGCACAATTATCCGCTCGACAAGCGATGGAAGGTTGATGCACTCCATTGACCCGACAATATCATTCTCGACCGAATTCTGCCCGGATTCGCCGGCCGCCATAGAGTCGAGAGCCATGCGCAATGCCATGCTGCTGTCGCCGACCGTGCTGAGCAGATGTTCATAGCTGTTTATCAGACGGCCTATTTCACGAAGCCGGACTCTCCGTCGGGTGGCTCCGTCAGAAGTCTTGTTCTCCCCCTCAGGCTCGGCAATAAACCGCATCACGCTGACAATCAATTTGACTGCCGGAGCAGAGGCAACCGACATGGCGTCATCCGACATGATTCCTATTCCTGCAAGTTCGGGACAGACGTCACGCGCCTCCATCAAGTAGGAAATAATGTCGGCTGCTTCCTTGTTGAATCGGGTCAGAATCGTGATATCACACGGATTATAGCCTGATTTCAGCTGACAGACAATGTCTCGCTTCAGCATTTCAAGCGCGTTATTCCTGAATATATCATCGGCAGGCGCATCAAACGCAGCTACTTTCACATATCCGCGATGAGAGACGTGAGCCGGCGAGATATGCTGTCGGACATTGGCGTAGATATCATTAAATCCGATCTCTTTTGCCAAGGCAGCAAATATCTCGTTATTGAACGTCACAATATCGGCGGAACTGCGCCAGTTGGTGTTGCCGGCCGCATCATCACCAATAGGGCGCGTAAAGTCGCGAAAATGAGACTGCACCTTATTTTGCAGCAAAGACGGATCAGAAAACCGAAACCGATAGATGCATTGCTTTTCATCACCAATAATCAGACTGTCATGCCCAACCGACAAACCCTGCCCGAGAAGCGGGCAGAAATTCTCCCACTGAATTCTGGATGTATCCTGAAATTCGTCAATGAGATAATGGTTGATCGTCACCCCAACGCGTTCATAAATAAACGGAGCGCCATTGTCCTCCTCCTCTCCGATAATTTTGCGCAACAAAGCATTGGTATCAGAAAGGTAAATCGTATTGTTTTCGTTCCGATAGCGGTTAATATGGAAGTTGACGCGCTCAAGCAGCCCCAACACAAACAGATTAGCACGCACAGCCCGATGCATGGCAAGCTGTCCGGCTCCCTCCACAGCCGAACGGCACGCCTCCATAATCGCCGCCTCCAGCTCTCCATCGGGATTATCGGAAAGATATTTATCAAGTCCTCCGACATAAGCCGCCGAAGGATCTTCCAGAACCTTATCGACAGTTTTTTTAGATTTAAGCTCCTCGCCGGCCGCAGCCAGCCCCGCAAGCTGCTTAAGCAAGGCCGATGAAACGCGATGGCCTTTCGGACTGTCATATCCGCGCTGCGCAATGACCTCAAGAGCATGCCGGGATGCCGATCTGGTCTCTTCAAGCTGCAAACGCTCCATATCTGTCAGGCACTGAGCCAGTCCCTGCAACCGCTCCGGCTTGGCAAGATATCGGCTCATGGCCTCGTAGTGTTCAAAGAATGTGTCATTGCTGATGCTTTTTATAAAGTTCAAAAAGCGGGCATGAACATTACTCTGCCTGTTAAACAGCATCACCTGTTTGCCGGCGGCTAGTTCTCCGATGAGATATTGCGTTATCCACTGAAGCAGACGCTTGGTCTCGGGGCTTCGGCTGTCTATTGTCAGCGAATCGAACAGTTCGCGGACACCTTGCCCGACAGCCCTGTCATTGTCAAGATCCACCTCATAATTCCCTGCAATGTCAGCTTCGCGGGCAAACGTGCGGAGGATTATCTGAAAAAAAGAGTCGATCGTGCTGACCTGAAAAAAGTTGAAATCAAACAAGAGCTGACGCAGAGCCGAAGCCGAAGCATCGCGCAACTCATCGGGAGAGCAATTGAATTCACGGCACAGATCGTCAAGATAATCGCTCGGCTTTTTCCATCCCGGTTCCATGCCGCCAAGCACCGCCAACTCATGGATTATCCTACGCTTCATCTCATCAGTAGCCTTATTAGTGAACGTCACCGCCAGAATATGGCGATGGCGGTCGCGCAGACCACGGTTAAGACTATAGACTCCGGTCTCAGGATTCTTCACGCCAAGAAGCATCTTGATATATTCATAGGCCAGGCGGAATGTCTTGCCTGATCCGGCGGAGGCTTTGTAGATTGACAGCATGGTGCGTATCTGAACCGAATTTATATCTGACGCGCCTTGAATCCCATCTGCTGAAGAAGGGCAACGACTTCTTTACGACGATCTCCCTGCAAAAGGATGTCGCCGCCACGTGCCGACCCACCAACGCCAAGTTTGCGCTTCAGGTCTGACGCTATCGAAAGCAGTTCTTCATCCGGCAACTGCCATCCGGTTATCAACGTTGCTGTTTTTCCGGCGCGCCCTTTCCGCTCTATCCCGACATCAAGACGCGGCTGCGGGATGGTTTTAATCTTGTCGTCATGCGGACTCTCGTCCGCCGCGCCATCGGGCAGATCAGGATTAGCCTGCCTGAATGCCGCCAATTGTTCTTGCCAGTCCATTGCCATCATCATTAAGGGAGAGAATCGGTGAACACGCTGTCAAATCCGCCATCGACAAACATTTCATCAGGCAGATTGGCCATATCAATGGGATTGGCGCGGTTGGCCGAATGATTTGAAAGCGTCTCTACATATTGCAACCGCTCCGGCTCTATGCCGCGATAGAAGAGCGATGCGCTGTCGGCATCCGTTCGGAAAGCCATGTCGTAGAAGTCAACGGCAATATTGGTATTGGTTTCCTGCTCAAGACTATCAGCCATCTGCATATAAATCATCGAGAGTCGCGCCATCTGTGTTGCCGTCAGGAGACCGGTGTCAGCGGTCAATGAAGCCACATTCTGCGCAGCAGCCATATCGCCCCTTGCAACAGCCCTTTCGGCCTGATATATCGTCTCCTCGACCGATTCCTTTGACATTGTTCCGGAACATGCTGCCAGAACCGCAGTCGATAGGAAAACAAACAGTTTTAATCCATAGTGTTTCATAAGAGTATAGAATATACAGGTAAAAAATTGGAGAGTCAATATGTTTTTATGAGAGACGCAGTTTAAAATCATCAATCATATTGTTAATGACAGGATAGTCTTTGGCCATAGCGGAAAGCAGTTCACGGTCACTTAACGCGTGTCGGGGTAGATCGCCTGTCTGAATTGCGATGTCGAATTCGATAAGATCGTTTTGCAGAGCATCGCGCAAATAGGCCGTCAACTCACGTTTGTTGTTTTCCATCAGCTCAAGCTGCATCTGATTTTGCACGAACACATTAAAATGTGTCTTCGAATCAAGCTTCGGGGGCGACGCCCGCATCGTGTTTATCAGGATCTGAGCTGTGGGGTGTGTATGGATATACGTTTCCCAGGCCGAATTCAGTGACTCAGCCGAGAAGAAATTGGAGCGTTGCCTGTTTGCTTCCGGCACTGAGACCGGTGTCTGCTCCGGCTTCTGCACTCCATGACGGATCGAGATATGTGGAGCAGCAATGCCATGAATGGCAGCAGGGCGCGACTGCGTCTGAGGTCGCGACATCGGTTGCCGTGACTGATCCGCAGCCGTATCGGTCCGCGGTTGGGCGGAAGTCTGCGATCCCGGGGCGGCAGATGCTACCGCGGCCGGAGCAGAGGCCGGCTTGCGGTTTTCTTGATCAGTCACTTGGGCAGACCGGAGAGGCGTTCCTGAGGATTTGGCGGCAATAGGCTTTAACCGCCCCTCACCGTTGCCGTCGTTACTGGGGGAGGGGCTGAGCGGTTGGCACAGTTTGGCGAGAGTAAGCTCGATAAGGAACTGCTTGTTAGAGGCCACGCGATAGTTCAAGTCGGCATCGTTGCAGAGCGACATTGCCCTATAAAT
>CAYTLU010000049.1:0-4378 GCA_964438665.1 uncultured Bacteroides sp. | reverse complement strand
TCCTCTAACGCATTGGCTGAAGCATTCAATGCCAAAATCAAACTGTTCCGGGCAAATCTCAGAGGTGTCGCTGACAAAAAGTTCTTCCTGTTCCGAATTGCAAAACTGTATGCTTATCCCCATTAATTTTCTACTGAGCCCCTTTTTATCATGCCAGAGTAAAAATAATCAGTTTTTTTAGCTATTTTTGCAAAATTAATCTTAGCGACATTTCTATAAGGTTTTCTAAAAATCTGATTAATGAAAAAAATTACTGCTTTTTTATTGCTTTTTCTAATCTCTACTTTATCAACTACTGCTCAGAAAATAATAGCAGGTGATATTTTAAAAATACCCGGAGGAAGCACATTTTATACTACGTTTGATTTCTCGACAACAACAGTTGCCGGACAACCATTTGAGGATTTTATCGAAATCAAAGCAGTCAGTGACAGCTATACTGATACTGATATTGATGAATTAAAACGCGATATAATCAGTGTCCTAGGTCAGTTTATAGAAGAATTCAATGATAATGCTGACCTTCTAAAGCTCTCTGTAAGAAAAAAAAACGACCTACAATTAACCATTGTCATTAAAGAAATGAGTCGCAAAGGGAATTCCGCAGATTGCGATTATATCTTCAGCAGATCAAATTCAACCGATCCACTCTTGGTCATCTCAATGACAACAAAAGAAGGTCGTTTTGGTTCATTTACCAATTTGATGGGCGATGTTTTCCGCGAAGCAGGGGAAAATCTAGCTAATTTTATGACAAAAGCCCTGAAATCATCTTCAAAAAAGAAGACAAAAGATTCAACAGATCCAATATATGACAATATATGACAATTGATTCGATCTACGATATGCTTTTCAATGGCCGGACGCTTGAACTTCCGGCCACAGAGATGGATTGCGTGGAACGCTCATATAACTTTCTGCGCGACTTCGTTGCCGACAAAGTCATCTACGGAATCAACACCGGCTTTGGCCCGATGGCCCAATGGCGGGTCAGCGATGATCATCTCAAAGAGCTGCAATACAACATCATACGCAGCCATGCAACAGGTGCAGGAGAGCCGCTTAGCGATGTCGAGGTCAAATCGGCGATGCTAGCCCGCATAGGCACATTCCTTCAGGCACGTTCAGGCATCCACCCCTCTGTCATAGAACTTTTGCACGAATTTGTCAACCGAGGCATATATCCGTTCATCCCGCAACACGGCAGCGTAGGAGCAAGCGGCGATCTGGTTCAGCTTGCACATATAGCCCTATGCCTGATTGGAGAAGGGAAAGTCCACTACAAAGGACAATGGATTGCGACATCCGAAGCAATGAAAACCGAAGGACTGCAGCCCATGCAAATCCATATCCGCGAAGGGCTGTCGGTCACCAACGGCACTTCGGTCATGACCGGCATCGCCATCGTCAACCAATATTATGCCGAAAATCTGCTTAAATATGCAACAATAGCCGGAGCGTGGATAAACGAAATTGCCGACTCGTTTGACGATTACATGTCGGTCGAAGAAAACCGCTGCCGCCGCCAGAAAGGACAACAAGTGATTGCACGATGGCTTCGCGAGGTCAGCGATGGGAGCAAACACCTGCAGAAACGCGAGCATGAGCTTTATAACCCCGAAAAGAACCGAGAGGAATATTTCGAGCATAAGGTTCAGGCCTACTATTCGCTCCGGTGCATACCCCAGATTTACGGTCCGATCCTTGACACACTCGCCAACTGCCGGGAAGTGCTTGAAAACGAAGTCAACTCGGCATGCGACAATCCGATTGTTGATTACACGGCCAAAAACATATTTCATGGCGGAAACTTCCACGGAGACTATATCTCACTCGAAGAAGACAAGGTCAAAATCGCCATTGTGCGCCTTACGATGACCGCCGAACGGCAACTCAACTATCTGTTTCATGACCGCATAAACGGAATCCTTCCCCCATTCCTCAACCTTGGCACACTAGGGCTGAACTATGGAATGCAGGCATGCCAGTTCACAGCCACATCGACCACCGCAGAATGTCAGACTCTGGCCATGCCCAACTATGTCCATAGCATACCCAACAACAACGACAATCAAGACATAGTCAGCATGGGCACAAACAGCGCACTGATTTGCCGCCGCGTGATCGACAACGCCTATCAGGTGATGTCAATCCTGTATATCGCCCTGGCTCAAGCCACCGACTGTCTCGATCTTGCCGGAAAGCTCTCACCGAAAACCAGGCAGCAATATGACGCAATACGTGCTATATGCCCTAAGTTTGTGGAAGACACCCCATTCTACAATGAAATAGCACAAACAGAGAACTATTTGAGATCCAACATCATAAAATACCTGAACGCATGAACTACGCACTAGTAACCGGAGGCTCCAGAGGGCTGGGGGCGGCGATTTGCAAACGCCTTGCCGCTCAGGATCTTGGAGTGATCATCAACTACCGTTCCGACGAAACCGCCGCTAAAGGCGTAGCTGAAGATATCTGCAAAGCAGGAGGAACAGCCGAACTGCTACCATTCGATGTCAGCAACGAGACGGCAGTTGACACCGCCTTGGAGCAGTGGGAGGACAGCCACCCTGCCGACCACATCACCGTGCTTGTCAACAATGCAGGAATCCGACAGGACAACCTGATGATTTTCATGCAGACAGAGCAGTGGCACAAAGTCATTTCGACAACTCTCGACGGATTTTTCTTCGTCACCCGCCGTGTGCTGAAAGGCATGCTTACAAAGCGTTCCGGCCGAATCATAAACATAGCATCGCTATCCGGACTAAAAGGCTTGCCCGGACAAGCAAACTATTCGGCGGCCAAAGCCGCACTGATCGGAGCGACCAAAGCGCTTGCCCAGGAAGTGGCGGCGCGCAAAGTGACTGTCAACGCCATTGCTCCGGGATTCATAAAATCAGACATGACAAAGGATCTTGATGAAGAGAGCCTGAAAAAAACGGTGCCTCTCGGACGCTTCGGCGAAGCAGATGAAGTAGCCGCCCTTGTCGGCTTTCTCGCCTCAAAAGAATCTTCATACATCACCGGCGAAACAATATCAATCAACGGAGGTCTTTATTGACCGGACACCAACAGACAACTATAAATACCATCATGAGCAGACGAGTAGTAATCACCGGCATAGGAATCTGGTCCTGTATAGGGAAAAACATTGCAGAGGTCAAGGAGTCGCTATACAACGGACGTTCCGGAATCGGTCTGGAGCAAATACGTCTTGACTACGGCTATCAATCGGGGTTGACAGGCATCGTTGAGCGACCCAAGCTGAAAGGAATCATTGACCGGCGTCTGCGCACAGGCTTGTCGGAAGAGGCGGAATATGCCTACATGGCATCAAAAGAAGCCTTCGAACAGTCGGGAATCGATGACCAATATCTTCTGGAAAACGAAATCGGAATCATATTCGGCAACGACTCATCGGCAAAGCCGGTCATCGAAGCCGCCGACATCATGAGAGAGAAGCATGACTCAGCCCTTCTCGGATCTGGATTTATCTTCCAATCCATGAACTCCACGGTCAACATGAACCTATCGACCATATTTCATCTCAAAGGGGTCAACTTCACCATCAGCGCAGCATGCGCCAGCGGTTCACACTCAATCGGCATGGCCTATCTGCTCATCAAACAAGGACTTCAAGACATGATCCTGGCCGGAGGCGCACAGGAGACGAACTATTACTCAATGGCAACATTCGATGCGCTGAACGCTTTCTCAACACGCATGGACGAACCGACAAAGGCATCCCGGCCATTCGACAAAAATCGCGACGGCCTGATTCCCAGCGGAGGCGCAGCAGCCGTAATCCTTGAAGATTACGAACATGCCATACGCCGTGGCGCACCAATACTGGCCGAAGTTGCCGGCTATGGATTCTCATCAAATGGCGGCGGCATATCCCAGCCTAGCGATGACGGCTCTGTCAAAGCCATGAACCGCGCCTTGAATGACGCCGGCGTAGCTCCCGATGAAATCGACTATATCAACGCCCATGCCACATCGACTCCGCAAGGCGACATGTTCGAGGCCATAGCGCTTGACCGTCTTTTCAACGGCAAAAAGGCACTTATCAGTTCAACCAAGTCTATGACAGGCCATGAATGTTGGATGGCCGGAGCAAGCGAGATTGTCTATAGCGTCATAATGATGCAAAACAGCTTCATCGCACCAAACATCAACCTTGAACAGCCTGACGAGTATGCCGCAAAACTCAATATCGCGACAAAGACCATAGAGATGCCGATCGACACAATCCTCTCCAACTCATTTGGATTCGGTGGCACTAATAGCGCACTCGTCATCCGCAAAATAAAATCATAAGATTCCCCCAAAAAGCATAATCTGTCATAAGATGAATCTAGCTCCGGAATTA
>CAYTLU010000048.1:0-22872 GCA_964438665.1 uncultured Bacteroides sp. | reverse complement strand
GTTATCGCGGTCGAAGCATGCCTCGACCGTACCAAATAGAAAAAGCATACCGGATAAGGGGATGGGATAAAGGAGCGAGGCGGAGGGACTCAACCCCTCCGCCTCGCGCGGTATATTAATTGTTATAGCTAGCTAACTTTTCAGGCTTTCACTGCTTTTTTGCCTTTATTCTTGCGAGAGTCTGTCAGGTAAGCAATCGGGGCAGCAACGAAGATAGAGGCCATCGTACCGATAACGACACCGAAGATCATTGCGAATGTGAATGAACGTATGGCATCGCCACCGAGGATGAAGATGCAGAGCAACACGAGGAGTGTCGATGCAGAGGTCATCACCGTACGGCTCAAGGTTGAGTTAAGCGATTGGTTGATCGTTGTGAAGAAGTTCTGCTTGGGGAAGAGACCTACGTTTTCACGCACACGGTCGAACACAACCACCGTATCATTAATCTGATAACCGATGACGGTCAGAATTGCGGCAATAAACGACTGGTCGATTTCCATTGCGAATGGGAACGCGCCACCGAAGATAGAGTAGAATCCTATGATCATGAAAGCTGTGAATGCAACGGCAGCCAAAGCTCCGACAGAGAAGGCTATGTTGCGGAGGCGGATCAAGATGTAAAGGAACATTGCCAGAAGCGAGAGTCCGACGGCGATGTAGGCATCGGCGCGCATGTCGTTGGCCACTGTCGGCCCTACTTTCTGCGAACTGATGATGCCGGTCGATTCATCGGAAGCCGCAAACTGGTCGGCGGTCATGCCTTCGATGAGCGATTTTCCGTCTTTGCCTTTTATGTTCTGGAATGCGTTGAACATATTGACCGTGATGATTGAATCAACGTTGACTTTCTCTTCATCGATCATATAGTTGGTGGAAACGCGGATCTTGGTCGGGTCATCGATGTTGATTACGGTCGGCTTGTTGCCTTCAAAAGCTGTTGCGAGCTGATTTGATATCTCGGTTGTGTTTACAGCCTGATTGAATTGGATCACGTAGTTACGTCCGCCGGAGAAGTCAATACCCAGGTCGAGTCCTTTGAATAGTAGTGAACCTACACAGATGACGATCAATGCGATCACAACGCCGAATGCAGTTTTGCGTTTGCCAAGGAAGTCGATATGAGTATTGGTGAACATCTTGCGCGACAGCGAGGTTGAGAACGACAGGTTGCTGAACGCTTTGGTCTTGCCGAAAGCGATGAACACCAGTCGGGTCAGGAACACTGCCGTGAAGAATGAGCAGACGATACCGATGATCAATGTGGTTGCGAAGCCTTTGATCGGGCCTGTTCCGAACATCAGAAGGATCACGCCGGTGATGACCGAAGTCAGGTTAGAGTCGAAAATCGCAGAGAATGCGTTGCTGTAGCCATCGGCGATTGCCGTGCGCAACATCTTGCCGGCGCGCAGCTCTTCTTTGGTGCGCTCAAAGATGAGCACGTTGGCATCCACAGCCATACCCAAGGCAAGCACAATACCGGCGATACCCGACAGCGTCAGCACGGCCTGGAACGAGGCGAGAATACCGAAAGTGAAGAAGATGTTGAAAATCAAACCGAGGTTTGCAATCAGACCGGGGATGACTCCGTAGAAAGCACACATGAAGATCATCAGCAGAACTAATGCAATCACGAATGACCACATACCGTCGCGGATGGCCTGCTGGCCGAGTGACGGACCGATCTTGGTGGAGCTGATGATGTCAATCTGGCCGGCCATCTTACCGCTCTTCAACACGTTTGCAAGGTCTTTTCCTTCATCGGGGGTGAAATTGCCGGTGATCTGTGAGCGTCCGCCTGAGATCTGGTTCTGTACGGTAGGTGCGGAGTAAACACGGTCATCAAGAACGATGGCAATGCGTTTGCCAATGTTTGCACCGGTGATGCTTGACCAGCGAGCGGCAGCCTCCGGACTCATATCCATAGACACGTATGTACCGCCGGCCTGTTTGTCGAAGTCCATGTGGGCCTCGCGGACAACATCGCCTGCAAGCACAGGGTCGCCGCCATCGGTTTTCATTGAATAGAGTTCGTAGAGATCGCCTTTGGGGTCGGAAGCAACCGGCTTCACGCTCCATGCAAAGCGGAGATCGTAGAATTTGCGGTTGTCCTGAGCCGATTTCAGGAGCGAGTCGATGACAGGCATTTCATTTTTGATTGCGAGACCAACCACCATGCCGTTGGGATTGGTTGCAGCAAAGTGTTCAAAAAGGCTTTTGCCATCGCGTTCCTTGAGCTCGGCGTTGTATTGATTGAGTTCGTTGATATAAAGCTCAACCGGCTGCTCGATGAAGAATTCAAGGTTGGCTGACGCTTTGAGAAGTTCTTCCATGCGTTCATGGTCGGTCACGCCCGGAAGTTCAAGAAGAATCTGACCGTCCTTTTCAAGCTCCTGAATGTTGGGGGCAACGACACCGAACTGGTCGATACGTTGACGAAGGACGTTGGCAGAACTGCTTACGCGGTCTTTGACTTCCTGTTTGATAGTCGATTCGATTTCAGCTTTTGATGCTCCCTGCTTGACGACATCGCGGAACATCACGCCGAGATCGAGTTTCGGGCTAACCTTTTCGGCCTGAGCCACGAAAGCTCCGACATAGTCATTGCTCTTTGTTTCGCCGACAACGGAGTCAGTCATGGCGATTACTTTGTCGAGAGTGGCGTTGGCATTTTCGCCGGCCATAGATTTTAGAATGTCGGGGATTGCCAGCTGAAGAGTCACGTTCATACCGCCCTTAAGGTCCAGACCGAGACCGATGCTCAGTTTCTGTGCCTGTTTGTGGGTGTAACCGAGCCATACAGGCTGGTTGGCAATCGAATCGAAGTAGAATTTGTAGGCGTCACGATAGTTCTGTGTGTTTTGATTTTTGTCGCCTGATTTAGCAAGCGCATATTCCACCGCCTTGTCCTCGTGGTGGTTGGCCACATAGGTGAAAGAGAGGTAGAACAGGCAAATCAAAACCAAGAAGATTGCCAGAACACCGGCAACTACGCTTCCTAATTTTCCTTTTTGCATTGTGAGTTAAAAAATGATATTTGGTTACTAATTATATTAATTCGGTGTAAACGCAACTTATTTTGCAGTTTCAGCCCGCAAATATACGATTTTCTTTTCAATATTCCGGCACTTAGCGGCCGTTTTTTCACTATTTGCGCAGGGAAGCGATGAATTGAGCCATTTCGGGCATGTGGAATTCGACGCTTTCAAGCAGTTTGATCTGTGCGCGGGTGCGTACGAGGTTGTGGTCCGGATATGCAATCTTATAGTATGTGTCGCCGTTGAGATAGTCGGCAAAGAAGCGGACTGCCTGCATGTAAGGGAAAAGGGCGGCGGCATAGGGGAGATTCTCGATTTCCGTTTCGGTCAGGAAGCTGCCGGCGGATTTCAGGTAGCCTTCGGTGAACGCACGGAAAATCTCCATGTCGAAGCTGACGCGGCTCAGATCCTGGTCGTCCTCCGCTCCTGTGTTGGCACCGGTGCGCATGAAGTCGCCGTAGTCGCTGAACACGAATGAGGGCATGACGGTGTCGAGGTCAATGACGCAAAGCACACGCCCTTTGCGATCAAACATCATATTGTTGACTTTCGTGTCGCAGTGGCAGATACGTTTCGGCAGCCGGCCCTCGCGGTGGAGCCGTTCGGCGAGCGTCATGTCATCGGCGCGGCGCATAAGGTCCTCGGCAATGTCGCGCACGCTGTCAAGGCGTCCGGCAGCATCGTTGTCAATGGCTTCGCGGAGTTGCCGGAGACGGAATTCCATATTGTGGAAGTCGGGTATGGTTTCCGTCAGCTCATCGGGAATGTCGATCAGCATAGCCTGAAAGTTGCCGAAAGCCTCGCCTGCAAAGCGCGAGTATTCGGGAGTCACGGATTCGAATGTGCGGGCATCGGGAATGAAAAGCATCACGCGCCAATAGCTTTCGCCGTCAAAATAATACGTCTGAGCGGCATTGTCGCGCAGCGGAATGAAAGTCAGCACCCGGCGGTCGATATCGTCAGCGCCTTCATCCATGAGCTTCCGGCGGATATGTCGGGTCACGGCCGTTATGTTGCGCTGCAGTCCGTCCACATCTGTGAATATCCGGTGGTTGATGCGCTGCAACACGTAATCGGGCGTTTCCGCGCTGTCTGTTCTGGCCAAATATGTGTCATTTATCAAGCCGTTGCCCAGCGGCGTTATCTTGCTGACCGTGCCTTTTGTGGCAAACTGAGCCGCTATATCCTGAAGATTTTTCATGATGTCTGTCGGTTAATTGGGGTTGTTATGATTATTGACGAAGATTGTGTAACTTTTATTCCGTTGCTTTCGGTTCGTAGGCTCCTAGCGAGGCCGGAGATTGGCGTGGCGTGCCATAGAAGTCGGTTGCTGGCAGCGTGACGGTCGCCGGCGCAGAAGCTCCGATAGCCGGAGATTCGGGCTTCAGACGGTAGTCAAA
The DNA here is from genome assembly GCA_964438665.1 of uncultured Bacteroides sp. GTDB lineage: Bacteria > Bacteroidota > Bacteroidia > Bacteroidales > Muribaculaceae > Paramuribaculum. Next base: position 18,434 of record CAYTLU010000048.1, on the reverse strand, counting down.
CAGATAGTCGGCGCGGACGGTGTAGAACAGCGGGTCAGTGTCCCACAGGCATGAGATGAAATGGTCATCATCCTCCCCTTTGCTTCGGAGCAGACAATTGACGATGTCGATTTCGGTAGGGTCCAGTGATTTCAGATTACATTCCGAGCCTGAACCATAGAGAATCGAGTTTTCGATTCTGGCTTGAAGATAGGGCAGCGAAGATTCATCGTTGTTGTCGGCATCGGTGTGCTCCAGTTTTAGGAGCGGCCCGGTGATGGCAGCGAAGAGATAGTAGTTTGACAGCGTGCAGTTGCTCAACAGAGCCTCGCCGCCGTGCAACACCAGCGGTCCTTGGCCGGCCTCGGCAAATTCGCAGCCAACGGCGGTCAGCACACTGTGCATCGACACCAACGTATTTCCGGCGGCGTTGCGCAGCCGGCAGTTGGTCAGGTCGAGCGTGGTGGTGTCGGCGCGGACACCATAGACCGTGTTGCGTATCTCTGTGAACGCCATGCGGCTGCCGGTTGATGAAGGACTGAATCTGACGCCGTCCCATTGGCTTGCCATCAGGTCAAACGGAATATCGCCGACAACGCTGCCAAGGCGGTCGCCGCGCATCTGGACAGGTGCCTCGGCCGTCCCTTCCGCAATCAGAGTGCCATCGATCTGCATGCAAGCCTTGTCATGGAAATACAGTGTCACGCCCGGGCCGAGTGTCAATGTCGCGCCGGTGGCAACGGTCAGCGTGCCGTAAATCCGTCTGGGATGGGTTGCATCCCAATGTGTGTCGGCGCTGATGACCGGATCTGACAGCCGTTCCACATCAAGGCTTACGGCATTGAGAATCACGCTTTTTGTTACGCCGTTGGTGAGGAATTGCAACTCGTCCTCCACTTCAATCGGCGCGTATGAGCCGTTGACATCGAACTTAGCCGAGACAAGCACATAGATGGAGTCGTTTGGCCGGATCTCGATGTTGGAGAAGCGAGATCCGCTTTGCCCATCGACATTCAGACGGAAAACGCCCCGCCCGCCGTCCTTTAGCGAAATATCGTTGATTGACATCACCTTGTCATGGCGGTTGTAAACCATGAGCATCATTGTGGTTGTCACCTCATCGGAGAACTGATGGCCGAAAAAAACGGTATCGGCGCTGAATTCAGGCTGGTCGGCCGGAGAAGTTGAAATGTTGTCCTCAATGCAGCATTGCATGGCGGTGGCAGTCATCGCCAGCGTGAAGAATATTATTGTTCGTTGTAAAGCGTTCATGATTCGGATAGTGTGCAGAATATATAACGCGAAAAGCGCCGTCATATTGCATAAGCGCGGACAGTGTCAGTAGCGGTGCAGAGGGCGCAGGGTCGATATGACATACAGTCCGATTGCGCGCGTCATCAGTATGTCGTCATGGTAGCCGCGCCGTGCGGCGTAGGATCCGTTGCGCTGCAACTCGTAGGTGGCCATTTCGTTGCATGCGCGGTAGTCATGCTCAATGTAGTCGCCGCGGCGCACGGCGGCGATCAGTCCGGTTATGACGGCGGCCTTGGTGGTGCGGTTGGTGTGGAATCCCACACGCGGCTGCGGATGGGTGTCGCCCGATTTATCACGCGGAATGCGCACGTAGAGATTGCGGTAGCGGCTGTTCAACTCTTCGAGGATATATTGCGAGGCTCCTTCCTGGGATGATTCGAGAGAGTTTGACTCGATGACGAGCAGGGCATTGCAGTAGATCCGCGCTACGGTCTCGGCATAGCGCGCCAGCAGATCATGGTCGCAGTGTCCCCGCCATTGTGCAACCACTTCGATGCGGTCATCTCCGCTGTCCGGCAGCCTGTCGAATACCGTGATGACGGAATAGTCGGCGTGTGTCCACCGTCCGCCGACATCCACCGCCACGACATACCGGTCGCGCCGCCATTTGTCGGGATCTTCCGGAGGCATGCTCCATATCATCAGCTGCCCATCGCCGGCGGGACTGTCGAGCAGCGGACGTTGGCTGACCGGAATCATGTGGCGCTGCGGGTTGACGGCATCCAGACAGTCGGTTCGAAGACGGTCGATGTCATCGTTGCAGAACACATTCCGTCCGGTGTTCTCGAATGCCTCAACCGGATTTGTGGGATATTCGGCGTGCATTGAGCCATCGGTCGGAAATTCAGCGCGTTTGTCGTGATACCACTGTATCATTTCCAGCGTCAATCCCTGCTGCCACAGATCCCGCTCATAGGGAGTCCACGATTCGATGAATTTCTGCGGATCGTGACATTCCTTGCGGTAGATCTCAATCTCATGCCAAGGAACGAACACAGCCCTGTATGCGCTTTTGCCGGCCTCGGCGGTTTGCCATTGCGTGTGGAAGAAATTGCCTACGCCGTTGGCGGTGCTTTCCATCGCTATCATTGTCAGCGGTTCCATCGGAATGCCTCCGCAGACATTCCTGATGAAATCTTCCGGCGATTTACGGTCGGTAGCCATCCAGAACGCCACTTCGCTGAGATGGGCCATTGAGAAATCGAGACCCCGCGCCGCATCCTGTCCGTAGCTTGACGACACGGTCACCTTTCCGCTGCGTCCGGCTATCTCCCTGGTGTTTTGGCTTTTCTGCCAGGGAATGAAGCGCGGCGAATCTTCCTCGATCCACAGATCTTCGGGATAGTTTTTCAACATATTGTCATACATGCCGCGGATGGCGTTGGCCGTGTCCTTGACATGGGCGCATATCAGCGAATTCCAGTTGCGCCGGTGGCAAATCTGAATCCATGCGAAATACATTTGTATGAGCGTTGAGCCGCCCCATTGACGTGCTTTGAGCATTATAAGGCGCAGCGGCCTTCCGGCGCGGCGGTCAGCCTCAAGCGTTGCCGCTACGCGCCGTTGCGGAGCATTCAGCTTGAAAGGCACTGTCTTTCCGGTCTTTTTGTCGCGTATTTTGACGCAAGAAGCCGCCCAGAACTCGAAGTCATAGCGCAGGCGCATGCGGCGATAGTCAGTCGCGGAACTCAGGATTTCAAATTTCGGGTCGGCAACCATCTCGCGGGGAAGATAGCATGTGGCGCCCTGCCACAACACAAACCGTGCTGTGCGCTGCGGATCATCGGGGTTGCCGATGAGAGGATCGTATGTGTCTATGGCCAGAGCCGCGTTTCGCCGTTTGTTTTCGGCGATGATGGAGTCTATGTTCGGGTTCATTTTGATGGCAGGTTTGTGATGAGATGTAGGCGGATATGGTGGAGTTGGAAATCATCATCGGCCATGCCGTTGATCTCGATGCTGACGAATGGCCGTGACGGAACTGACAATCGACGCACTATCGGTGCGTTTATCTTGCCGGAAATGTTCATTTTCAGCAACGTCAGCGGAGGTTGGTTGCCGGATGTATTCTGCGATCGCAGGGCGACAGTGCCGTGGAAGCCTGACGCCGACATGCCGATTCCCAGAGCGGTTATGCGGGAGTAAGGGGGCAGCCCGGTGTCGGCTTGCCAAAGGATGGGGCGCAGACCGGAGGATGCAGCTTCGGCTTCCGTTTCAGGACGGTACAGTTCGTCGGTGTCGGAGAGCCACAGTCGATTGCCGGCAGAGTAGATATGCTCGAAATTGGCAGGAGAGGATATTTCCGTGAGCGATCCGCTTTGCGGTGAGCAGCAGGTCAGATTGCCGTCGGCATCGAGTGTCCACAGCATCCCCGAAGCCGTATCCCAAGCCGTTTCAACGAATGGAGTGGATATGTCTATTGTTTCGGCCCGCGATGCCGCCAGACGTATCATTTGTCCCCGGTGGAGGGTTATTATGCTGTCAGAGGTTCTGGTGACGGACTCGCTGCGGTCTATGCCGCGCGGATCGATCATTGTTGCGCTGACCAACCGGCGGGCGGTGTTCAGACTGACGGCGTGGATGGCTGCTTGCGAAAGGGCATAGACGTGGCAGCGGGAAAAATCCCATGATGACTGACTCCGCAATGCGGGCATCAGAGAGCGTATCGGCGAATGGCACACTTCGAGAGCCGACAATGGTGTCGCCGGTGCTGAAAGCCGGGCGGCAACTACTGTTCCTGCACGGCGTTCGCTATCGGCGGCGTGGCTGTCCGGATTAGGGATTTCCCCGCTCCAAGGCTTGAATGCGGTGGATGCAAGCGCGCTGTCTATGCAGGCTGCTCTGCGGCTGCCGGCGATTGGCGACAGCTGCATCTCGCCCCGAAATGCATTGCCGTCTTTGCGCCTGATGAACAGAACCAGTGAGGATGCGGAGGCATCGGGATAGCTGACTGCTGAAGTCCAGGCAGAAGGAGCGCGCGTGCCGCTGACGGCTATCCGTCTGATGCGTCCTGAGCGGAAATGCACTTCAAGAGTGCCGGTATAGGCAACATCGGAGAATCCGGAACAGATGTCGCAGATGGTTATGGCTGTTGCCGCAATGGGGGTGATGTCGCCCCATGCCACCATGTCTCCGCTTGAAGTGGCCACGGCTGCTGTAAAGGTGTTGGGCGAGGATATCTCGGCGAGAAGCGAGTCGGCATAGCCCGCCGGGTTGTCGCTGACTTTTTTGGATAGGGATGATTCTACCGTTTGTTGTTCCTCGTCAAGCGTCATGGCCGGATTGCGCTGAATCTCCGTGTGTCCGTTGATGATCGGCTGATTGAGCGTTGCGAGTATCTGTGATGAGGTGTCAAGCCTCGCCATGAGGCTGCGCAGCATCGCGGCACGGCGGCTGTCGCGCGAGGTGAAGCTGTCGGTTGCCCCCGGCAGGGCAAGGCTGATGACCGGTGTTGAAGTTGACTGTCTGACGATGCGCCATGCGCAGGTGGCATTGCTGTCGATGGGGTGTATCTGCGGTGTCGCTTCGACTTCGATGGATGTGATGCCGAGTGCGGTCAGCGTTTCGGCAACGCCATCGGCAATTTTCAGGCTGAGACGGTAGGTGCGCGCCGACAGTTGCAGCGGTGGTATTGATAGAGTGGAGTCGGTTTTCGTGCAGTCGGCGCTGATGACCGATGTGCATTGCCATCCGCATCCTGTGATTGTCGGTGCGGATGAGTGGATTCGTTCACCATTGCGGCCGATAAGGTGATATCTGACGATTGCCGGCTGAATCCAAAGCGCGCCGTCATCGGCGGTAGCTGCCAGACGCCGGTAGGCTTCCAGCAGCTCTCGGCTGAGCGTTTTCAGCCCGGTTGCGGGTATCTGTGGAGAGAGACGGTCGAAGCTGACATCCTTTACCGTAATGGCGGCGGTCTCGGTGGCGATGCTTCCGGTTTCGGAGGTCTCTATGCAGATTTCAGGCGCAGGAAACACATGGGATGCTGCCGTCCAGATGCCTTCGGAATAGGAGAGCCGCAGCGGTCCTCTTGCAGTCATGGCGATAAACCCTCCGCGGCGGGCTATGGCGCACGAGGCCTCTGTGTCTGCCGCCACTTCGGTCCAGATGCCTTCGGATTCCGTCACCAGTGATGGCGGTTGGCCGTCGCGGTGTTGTTGGAATAGGGTGTGTTCCGTGCCATCGGGCGCATGATACGTGGCCAGCGGACGGAAACGTCCCTGCCTGACAGCTACAAGAGCCGGCGCAACGGCCAGAACATCGCGGCCGCTTCGGTGGGCCGGACGTAGATTCAGACATTTTGTGGTGCGTCCTGATTTCGTGATTGCGGCGATGGTTACGCTATGGACTTTCCGATGTGGCGATACGGTGTTTTTCATAGTATGGGATTTTTCAGCAAAGTTAAGGCTCCGCAAAGGCGTGAATGTGCAAATCACCACATTTGTGCATGCTATTGACAAAGCTGATAAAATTTTATAACTTTGCGGCTTGAAACCAATAGGAGAAAGGTAAGAAATCAAATCATGATATGGAAAAGAAATTCAAACGAACACTCATAACAACGGCGCTCCCTTATGCCAACGGTCCGGTTCATATCGGACATCTGGCCGGAGTCTATGTTCCTGCCGACATCTATGCGCGCTATCTTCGCCTTAAAGGTGAGGATGTGGTGATGGTGGGCGGTAGCGATGAGCATGGAGTGCCTATCACTATAAAGGCCCGCAAGGAGGGCGTGACCCCGCAGGATATCGTAGATCGCTATCACACAATCATCAAGGATTCGATGGCCGGGCTGGGAATATCGTTTGATGTCTATTCGCGCACAACGTCGGATCTGCACCGCCGCACGGCGAGTGAGTTTTTCCGCCGGCTGTATGACAACGGACAGTTTGTCAAGCAGACCTCGATGCAGCCCTATGATGAGCAGGCCGGCGAGTTTCTGGCTGACCGCTATGTCGTGGGCACATGTCCGCATTGCGGCAGCGAACGCGCCTATGGCGACCAGTGTGAGGCGTGTGGCACTTCTCTGAACGCCACCGACCTCATCAATCCTCATTCGGCTCTGACATCCGCGCCGGTGACAATGAAAGAGACATCCCATTGGTATCTTCCGCTGAACAAGTGGGAAGACAAGTTGCGTTCGTGGATTCTGGATGGACACAAGGAATGGAAAACCAATGTCTATGGTCAGTGCAAGTCATGGCTTGATCTCGGATTGCAGCCGCGTGCCGTCAGCCGTGACCTCAATTGGGGTGTGCCTGTCCCGGTGGAGGGTTCTGAAGGGAAGGTGCTGTATGTCTGGTTTGATGCTCCTATCGGCTATATCTCCAACACCAAGGAGCTGCTTCCGGACATGTGGGAGAAATATTGGAAAGATCCGGAGACACGTATCATCAACTTCATAGGCAAGGACAACATCGTGTTCCACTGCATCGTGTTCCCGGCAATGCTAATGGCTTATGGCGACGGTTTTCAGCTGCCCGACAATGTCCCGGCAAACGAGTTTCTGAATCTGGAGGGCGACAAAATATCAACGTCGCGCAACTGGGCTGTATGGCTTCATGAATATCTCAATGATTTTCCGGGCAAGCAGGATGTGCTGCGCTACGTGCTGACGGCCAACGCTCCCGAAACCAAGGATAATGACTTTACGTGGGCCGACTTTCAGGCGCGCAACAACAATGAACTTGTTGCGATTCTGGGCAACTTTGTCAACCGCGCAATGGTTCTGACACAGAAGTATTTCGATGGCCGCGTTCCGGCTGCCGGACAGCTTCAGGCTATTGATGGAGCGCTGTTTGATGATGTCATGCGTGTGAAATCGGCTCTGGAATCCAATCTCAACACTTTCCATTTCCGTGAGGCATTAAAGGATGCTATGGATCTGGCGCGTCTGGGCAATAAATATCTTCAGGAAACAGAGCCTTGGAAGTTGGCCAAGACGGATATGCCGCGTGTGGCAACGATACTCAACTGCGCATTGCAGCTGTGCGCCAATATCGCAGTCGCTTTTGAGCCGTTCCTCCCATTCATGTCGGAAAAGCTGTGCAAGATGCTTGGATCTGAGGCTTTGACATGGAACGACCTCGGACGTCAGGACATACTTGCCGCCGGTTTGCAACTCGGACAGGCGGAGCTGCTCTTTGAGAAAATCGATGATGCGGCCATCAATGCGCAGCTTGAACGGCTGGCGCGGATCAAGGAAGAGAACAAGATCAACAGTTACAAGGCAGCACCTCAGGCAGAGGACGTTGATTTCGATACGTTTATGAAAGCTGATTTGCGTGTGGGCACGGTGCTGGAGTGTACAAAAGTCCCCAAGGCCGACAAACTGCTTAAATTCCTGATTGATGACGGCCTGGAAACGCGCACAATCGTGTCGGGAATCGCAAAATATTATAAGCCGGAGGAGTTGGTTGGCAAGCAGGTGTGCTTTATCGCCAATCTGCCGCCGCGCAAGCTCAAAGGAATTGTTTCGCAGGGCATGATCCTTTCGGCTGAGAATGCCGATGGGTCGCTTGTCGTAATAACACCATCGGCTCCGGTTGTTCCGGGCGCGCAAGTGAAATAAATCTATTATGTCGGCAAAGCAACCGCGCATACTGCTAATCTACACCGGAGGCACGATCGGGATGATAGAGAATCCCGAGACAAAGGCTCTCGAACCTTTTGATTTTACGCATTTGATTGACAATGTGCCTAAAATCAGAATGCTTAACTATGTGATTGACAATATATCGTTTGAGCCTCCGATTGATTCGAGCGACATGTCGCCGGCGCATTGGATTGACATTGCCCGCGCGATTGAGTCGAACTATGACCGGTATGACGGATTTGTGGTGCTTCACGGAACGGACACGATGGCTTATACGGCTTCGGCGCTGTCGTTCATGCTGGAGCACATGGCAAAGCCTGTGATTATCACCGGGTCGCAGTTGCCTATCGGCGAAGTGCGCACTGACGGTGAGGAAAATCTGATAACCGCGGTGCAGATAGCGGCTGCGACAACAGCCGATGGCCGGCCGATGGTGCAGGAGGTGGCGATACTTTTTGAAAACTATCTTTGGCGCGGAAACCGTGCGACAAAACGGTCGGCCGACAATTTCAACGCGTTCAAGAGTCATAACTACCCCGAACTTGCCAAGATCGGTCTCGGCATAAATTTCCATGAAGAAGCCTTGCTGAGACATGCACATGACGCTGATAAGAAGTTGAAAGCCAACTATTCACTCGACACCAGCGTGATGATTGTTGATCTTTTTCCGGGAATTGATTCGCGCACGTTGCGACATCAGTTGGCTACGCCGGGCATTAAGGGAATTGTGCTGAAAACCTATGGCGCGGGTAATGCCCCGACGGCCCACTGGTTTACGGGTGCTATTCGCGATGCGGTCAGCCGCGGGATTGTGGTGCTGAATGTCACGCAGTGTGTCAATGGGTCGGTGATGCGTCGCTATGCGGCCGGTGATGCGTTGATGGCAACCGGGGTGATTCCCGGATATGATATGACCACCGAGGCCGCGCTCACCAAGATGATGCATCTTTTCGGCCTCGGATTGCCGGCGGAAAAGGTGAAGGAATTGCTTCAGGTTTCGATGCGCGGTGAACTGACGAGGCCATTGCCTCAATAATTAGTTTTATATGAAATCGTTAGCTATCACAGAAATATCTCCGGAGGTGCAGCAGGTCAAGATGCGCTTTGGCATAGTCGGTAATGCGCCTTCGCTTATCGCGGCTGTCAGCCGTGCCATTCAGGTTGCGCCGATCGATTTGTCGGTGCTTGTCACCGGCGAGAGCGGGTCAGGTAAGGAGTTTTTTCCGCAAGTCATACATGCCTACAGCCCGCGCAAGCATGCGCGCTATATAGCCGTCAATTGCGGGGCGATACCGGAAGGAACGATTGATTCCGAACTGTTCGGACATGAAAAAGGGTCGTTTACCGGTGCGGTCTCGGCGCGCAAGGGTTATTTTGAGGAGGCTGACGGTGGCACGATTTTCCTTGACGAAGTGGCAGAGCTGCCTTTGACAACGCAGGCACGCTTGCTTCGCGTGTTGGAGAGCGGTGAATTTCTGAAAGTCGGGTCGTCAACTGTCCAGAAAACCAATATCCGCGTTGTCGCGGCTACGAATGTCAATATGCTTGAGGCAGTCCGCGATGGTCGGTTTCGCGAGGATCTCTATTATCGTCTATCAACCGTACAGATCCATGTGCCGCCGCTGCGTGACCGCGGTAACGATATCCTATTGCTGGCGCGTAAGTTTGCCCGGGATTTCTCTGAACGCTATTCGATGCCGGGCATAAGTTTTTCGGATGATGCCAGGTCGGACATGCTCCACTATCGCTGGCCGGGCAACGTGCGTCAGTTGAAAAACGTCGTTGAGCAGATGGCTTTGTTCCATGCCGGAGATGAAGTTTCGCACGATATGCTGTTGTCTTATCTTCCTGACAGTTCGATGGTCTATACTCCCGCCGTGGCTAATTCTGGCGTCCATTCTTATGAGAAAGAGCGGGAGCTTCTGTTTAATATGATTTTCCGCTTGCAGCGTGAGATTGAAGCGTTGCGAAAACAGGTCGATGTAGTGCCGCCGGCATCGATTGCATCAGCGGCAGTAGAGGATGACAGATGCGTGATGCCGCATTCGCTTGTGCGCATCAAGGATATCCCATCGGAGGTTGTGCCGCCGAGTTCGGTGACGATGCCGCCATCGGTGGCTGACGCTTTGATCTCATCGGATAAGATCACGGCTGAAGCAGCAATCTCTTCTGCATCGGGCATGACACTGGAAGACACTGAGCGCGAGACAATTCGCCGTTCGCTAGAGAAAAACGGCGGCCGCCGCAAAGCCACCGCCCGCGAACTGAACATCTCCGAACGCACCCTCTACCGCAAAATCAAAGAATACGGCCTCGAATAGCGCGGTGTTTCCATTGTTAGTTTGTTTAAAATCAACTGTTTGGTAGGGGCGAGACATGTCTCGCCCGCAATAACGCCCGCGATATTGCCCGCGACATCGCCTGCGATGATGATTTCGGTCGAACCCATACCGGATATGGAAATGGCAAACCGATGAAAAATCTTGCAAATTTTTCACCGGTTCAATGTCTTTTGATATGTTTTTATTTGTAGGGTCGGTTAGATGATGGAGTTCTTTTTGGTCCATTCGATGAGTTCGGGGATGTAGGCGAAAGCCAGTCCGGTCACGGTGTCGGCGCAGCCGTAGTAAACGGCCAGACGACCGGTCTCGGGATCATGGAGCGCGGCGCATGGGAAGCATACGTTTGGCACATCGCCTGTCAGTTCGTAGATCTCACGCGGAGAGATCAGATATGGTCCTGAGCGGGCAATGACTTTCCAGGGCTGTTCGAGGTCGAGAAGGGCGGAGCCGAATGCATAGACGTAGCCATTGCATGAGCGCAGCACACCGTGATAGATCAGCAGCCAGCCTTCTGATGTTTCGATAGGTATCGGGCCTGCACCGATCTTCATGCATTGCCATGCACTCAACTCAAAAGGTGCGGGCGACATGACGTGGCGATGGCGACCCCAGAATTCCATGTCGGGCGATTCGCTATAGAATATGTCGCCGAATGGAGTGTGTCCGGTGTCGCTCGGGCGCGACAGCATGGCGAAATTGCCGTTGATCTTGCGCGGGAACATCACGCCGTTGCGGTTGTAGGGCAGGAACGCGTTCTCCAGCTGATGGAATGTTTCGAAGTCATCGGTCCATGCCGCTCCGATTGTCGGTCCATGATAGCCGTTGCACCATGTGACATAGAATTTTCCGTCAATTTCGGCCACGCGCGGGTCATAGCCATAGACCCATTCGCCAACTTCGGGATCTGCGCCTTCCAGATGGATGTCATCTTCCGAGATATCCCATTTCAGTCCATCTACTGAGAATCCGGCATGGATTCGCATGCGGCGGTTGGTGTCATCGCAGCGGAACACTCCGGCGTAGTTGTATTTCCCTTTTTTGAAGGGGACTACGGCTGAATTGAAGATCGAATTTGATGTCGATAGCAGGTTGCGCGGAATTACCGGATTTTTGCTGTAACGCCACATCACCTCTTTGCATCCTTCCGGGCGGTCCTCCCAAGGCATATCGGGCAGCGGCTGCCCTTTGATTTTTAGTTCACTCATTGTTTACAGATTATATTAATATGTATTATTGTCAGATTAGATTATTGTAGTTCTGCGCTTTCCTCGGCCACAAGCTCTTTTGCCGTGGCGTCGTCATCGTCTTTGTCCTTGTGGGAGAAAGGTATGATCCATGCCAGAATAAATGCGGGGACGGCCATTATGAGGGCAACGATGAAAAACATTTCATAGCCCAGCCGATTGCATATCCAGCCGCTTACCATGCCGGGAAGCATGACACCGAGATTCATGATGGCTGAGGCGAATGCGTAGTGGGCCATAGAGTGTTTGCCCGGCGCAACCTGTTGCATCATGAACATTGTCAGCCCGACGAATCCGAAGCCGTAGCAGAAATATTCAAGCACCAGTCCGCTGCCTATCACCAATATGTTCTGTGGCTGGAATGCGGAGAAGAGGAAATAGATCACGAATGGGATATTGAAGATGCAGACCAACGAGAACAGCACGCGTTTAAGTCCGAAATGGGCTATATAGTATCCGCCGAGGATTGAGCCTACGATGAAAGCGATAGTGCCGAATGTGCCATAGACGGTTCCGATCTGTTCGTTGCTCATCGCCAGACCGCCGTCGGCAACGGAGGCTTTGAGGAACAGCGGCACCATCTTCATTGCGAATCCCTCGGTCAGACGGTAGCACACGATAAAGAGGATGTAGATCCAGATGAATTTTTTCTTGAAGAAGGCCAGAAGCACGTGACCCATTTCGTTCATGGCTTCCGACATGTTTTGCGCGCCTTTTCCGGTCTTTGGCGTGGCGGGAAGCATGAAGAAGTGGTAGATGGCCAGAGCAATCAGCAGTGCGCCGATGATTCCCATGATTATCATCCATGCATAGAACGGAGCTTTTTCCGGATCGCTCTCCTTGAAGTGGCTGATAAGCGTTCCGGCCAGTGCCACAAGCCCACCGTTGGCGAGCACTTTGGCGAGGTTGTAGAACGCTCCCTGCCAGCCGATATAGATGGATTGTGTCGTTTTGTCAAGCACGGTCAAATAGACACCATCGGTGGCAATGTCGTGCGTTGCCCCTGAGAAAGCCACGATGCCCATGATTGCTATGACCCATGCAAAGAAGTTTGGAATGGGAAGCAGGAATGCAATCAGGGCGAAGCAAAATCCGGAGATGGCTTGAGTGACCACCACGAAATTTTTCTTTGTCCAGTAGATTTCCAGAAGCGGACTCCAGATAAATTTGAGGGTATAGGGCAGTGTCAGCAACGATGTCCAGAATGCGATCTGCTCTTTGTTGATACCGAGGTCGTCAAACATGATGACCGCAACTAGATTAAGCACAATAAAAGGCAGTCCCATAGCGAAATACACCGAGGGGACCCATGTCAGCGGGCTTCGCTTGCCCGCTTTCGGACTGGCTGTGGCCTGATTCATAGCGTTGGTTTTATGGGGGTATTGATGAGATTTGGTTATTGATAAATTGTTAGTACCCCGGAGCAGAATCGAACTGCTATCTAAAGTTTAGGAAACTTCTATTCTATCCGTTGAACTACCAGGGCAGTCGGTTGTCATAGGCTTTCTTGCCGTCAAATTGGCACGTTTTCCTTACACAATGCAAATATACAAAGAATATTCGATGAAAAAAATATTGAATGTCGGCTTTGGACGGTTCGCGGTGGCAGAGCCAATTTTTTGAGTCAAATATACGCATCGGAGATAGGGAAATGCAAATTTTTTGCGATTTATTTTAACGGTGGCGGGCGTTATCGCGGGCGAGACAAGCCTCACCCCTACGGCCGATACGCCTATTCCCCTTTCTTCTGATTATGTGATAATTTTGATTTAAGGATAATAGTGACCGGGATAATAATTACATAAGGTAATAAAATTGCTAAAATGTCTTTGGCAATATATAAAGACTCGTTTATACTTATAATGGTTATGTAAAGAATACTTTCAAAAATTATAAACCATAATTTTGTGAATACGAATTTAAAACCTCTTAAACTATATAGGACTATTAGATCTAATGTATTTATAGGAGATAATATTGCTATTGTCAAAAGGAATGAGACTGAAAGGGCAACACTGGCTTCATTATTTTGACCGAATTCAGTTATACTACACCAGCAATAAAATAACATCAATATGGCAAAAATTGTATAAGTCCTTGCAACATATACAAGAATTAGATCACTCCTATCGTTGTTTTTTTGCCCCATAGTGAAATTTATTTAGTTAAAGGCTTTCGATTTTAGTATATTGGATGTCCCGAAAAAATAACTTGCCATCATCAAAAGAAGCAATGTTACCATTAAAGTACCATCGTTCAAAAATGTTCTTTCGTATGTTCGGCATGTATATCTCAAGCTTATTAGACTTGACCTCTATCGGTTTTAACCACGAAGAGAATGTCAATAATCCGTAATAGGCTCCAAGTGGGGAACTTTCATTATAGTTGACTGGTGAAATTGTTACAAAAAAAGATTTGATTGTTGATGGGATTTTTAGTTCAACCCTCTTGGTTTCACATATATGTTCAACAGATTTGGCATTGCCATAATAATCATTTAGTTCAACCTTTATCGGCAAGTCTAAATTGGGGAAAAATATAATTATTGCTACGCTGTCGGCTATGTTGTCGCTACTGTATTTCACCTCCAGATCATTAAATGCCATAAATGGAATATCGGTAGAATATAGTTTGACATAATTTTTGGAAGATGGTTCTATCCTACATTCTGCTAAAATAGGATCCCCGGTCGAGAGATTAATGTTATCACTTCTTATTAATAGCGTATTCCCGGAGATAAATACCGTATCCATCCCAACAGGTCTTGCCACGACATATACGCCATCAAAGCGGTTGATGGAGGATTGACTCTTATGCTCCATGACAGAGCATCCTGTAAATACAATTATAGTCAAAAGCATCAATAATCCTCGAGTCATATTATAGTACGATTAAATATATTCTTAAAACTCAAACAATCTATTCCATTCATGTCAACTTCTTCCTGATGCCTTAAACCTTTTTATGATATCCATAATCCTTTCTGTATTCAGAATATCTGAATCTGTCGTATTCAAATATTCCAAATGGGGATTGCCACATCTTTTTTTGCCAAAATATGTTTTCCTTCTAATGTAAAAAATTAAATCTTTGAAATTTCGCATATGAAGAGGAATCTTTATGCCATTCCATACGTTCCGGATTCTCCATTTTCACAACCAGATTACGATTCTGTATTGGATCACCACACCCATTGGACAGAAACAACAAAACACACAGGACATTGATTTTAATTGCTCTGTTACACTCCCTTCTTATATTATCGCAGTATCCCATCTGTTTCATCTCGCTAGGTGGTTGATTTTCGCAAAGATAAGCATCGGGGATGGGGAAATGCAAATTTTTTGCGATTTATTTTTAACAGTGGCGGGCGTTATCGCGGTCGAGACGTGTCTCGACCTTACCAGATGGTTGGGATTGAGGAGGTTGGGATAGAGGGCGGAATGGGGTTATTCGGTGGGGCGGTCGGTGGGGGAGATGCGGATGAGTTCGAGGCGGGTGGCTGTGCGGCGAAGGATGTCGAATTGGAGGCTTCCGATCCGTAGGCTGTCGCCTTGAGCCGGAATTTCGCCTGTGGTGACCAGAATGTAGCCAGCAAGAGTCTGGTAGTCGTCATCTTCGGGGATGTCGATATGGTAGTTTTCGCGGAGCGTCTCAATCTCAACGCGGCCGGAACATTCATATATGTTTTCGTCGATCCGGCGCACCATTTCGCCTGCGGTGTCGTGTTCGTCGCGTATGTCTCCGAAAATTTCTTCAACGAGGTCTTCCAGTGTCACCAATCCGGCCGTTCCTCCGAATTCATCGACTACGACTGCCATTGAGCGTTTTTCGGATAGCAACCGTCGCATGAGTTTGTTGGCCAGCAGGCTTTCGGGCGCGAAAATGACAGGCTTGATGTGTTCGCGCCAGTTGGATTCGGGGTTGAAAAGTTCGGATACGTGGAGGTAGCCCAGAACGTTGTCTATGTCGTCGGTGTAGATGACAATTTTGCTGCGGCCGGAAGATATGAATAGGTTGACGAGGGCATCGCGAGTCGCGGTGGCGATGTTGACGGCGACAATCTCGTTGCGCGGAAGCATGCAGTCGCGCAGGTGTGTTGTCGAGAAATCGAGGGCGTTGTGGAAAATCTTGACTTCGTTTTCAACCGGTGTCTTGTCGGGGTTGACTTCATCGATTGAATTTTCCAGATATTGGTTGAGATCGCCGACTGTGAGCATTCCGAGGCTGGTAGTGGTGGTCTTGATTCCACATATATGCATGAGTGTTTTCGAGAGCCATGATGTTATCATCGATATCGGGAGGAGGATGATATAGAAAATGGCTATCGGCAGGGCAAACACTTTGAGCGATGTGTTAGGATTGATCCGGAATACGGTTTTGGGTAGGAATTCCCCTGTCAGAAGTATGACCCCGGTTGATGTCAGCGTTGATATGAGCAGCACAAGCGCCTGATTGAGATGGAGATGATCGAGCCAGCAATCTTCGAGCAAGTAGGCCGCCCCCATGCCGTAGATGACGAGCATGATGTTGTTTCCAACGAGGATGGTGGATATGAAGAGGTCTTCATCGCGGTAGAACAGGTTGATGAGCCGGCTTATCATTCCTCCGGATTTGACATCGATTTCCACTCGCACTCGATCGCTTGTGATGTAGGCAATCTCAGTGCCGGAAAACAGTGCTGAGAAAACCAGTGAGACGGCTGCTATTATAATCCATGTTGCTGTATCCATCGTTTCAGAGTCAGTTGGTCAATTGGGATTGTGCGTTATGGGCATGTGTCATCGGGACAAAGGATTTTTTTTGCGCGGCTTCACCGTTTCATCGATTTTTATCGGCTTGACTGCGGAAGCGGATTGTATCTTCCTGACGTTGCGTTTCTTGAATCTGGTGTCATCGTCTTGTCCTGAGACAACTATGTGTGGATTGTCGGGGTCGAACGGTTTGACTCCCGGGGCGGGGGCTGCAACCGGCGATCCATTGACGGAGTCGGCGCTATTCGGAGCGTTGACCGGCTGCTTGAACTGTTCGGCGGGGAAGATGCCGGCAACACGCAGCACGTGGTAGCGAGTCATTTGTTCGTTGGACTCAAATCCGTAGCCTTCAATTATTTTGCCATCGCGTTCGATGTGGATGAAAGAGTCGCTGTAGATTTTCTGCTGCCGCTGATTCCAGAAAAGTTGGTTGGTCAGGAATTTCTCGCCTTTTGTGTTGCGGACGTTGACATAGCCGTCAAGCTGCCATATCTGGCGGTCTTTATGGTATGTCGCCGAGTCACAGTCGATAGAAGCTTCCGGCTTGAACTTAAGATCGAATTTTTCAAGATGGAGACCGTTTGGGAACCGCCATTTCGGCTCTTTGGCCTCTTCATACATCAACCAAAGGGGGCTTGTGATCTTGTAGCGTGTGATGCCGGAGTCGGAAATAAGAGTCGATACATCGCGTGTGGTCATGGTCGGTGTGGTTTCCGGGTCTGTTTTTCCGGAAATTACATCCTTTTTCTCATCATCGCATGCTGCAAGCATGCCTATGGCAAGCCATGCGAGAATTATGAGCGGCAGGGCGCGCATTGCCCCGGCTGCGTGGCGTTTGGAAGCTGTCTGTGGGATGTCGGCCGGCTGGTGAGGCATTATTTAATCTTGTTCTGGAAGAACCAGAGTTCGTTGAAGTTGATGCCGAGACGGATGTTGAAATAGTTTTCTTTCAGCAGAGGGTTGGGGTGCGCCTGACGATGGCGGAACTCAAAGCCCAGGTTTATGACAGTCTTCGAAGCGAGAGCCGGGAATCCGAACCCGAAAGAGACGCCGTATTCACGGACGTTGTTGTCGCCAACCATCATATAGTCGTGGTTGTAGAATCCGCCGAGACGGTATGTTATGCGGGAGAGATATGATCCTCGCTGGCTTGGGGTCATCTCTCCTCCCAACGCCACTTGCCAGCGGTCGGCGAAGCGTGTCGATTCAAAGTTGGGCATGTCGAGAGTCTTGACTTTCGACCAGGGTTGATAGGTGAAGTCGGCTCCAACGGATAGTTTCTTCTTCCAACGCCAGTTGAGACCCGCGCCCCACGTGTCGGGCAGCGATGCGCGGTTGTGGAGAGAGCTTGTGCCGAGAGTGTCGGGTTCTTCATCGGCATCCACGTCATATTTCATGACCCATGCCTTGCCGAGAAGCGTTTTCCCTGGCGAGAATACCAATCCGGCCGTCAGACGGTTGTCCTGATTGATGTCAACCGAATATTGCGCGCCGAATTGCACTCTCCAGTCGCGAACCTGCATCACCTGCTCGAATAGCGAAGTCGATCCGGCATCGGATGACACAAATACATCGTTGACGGTAGTGCCGAAAAGATATGAGATGTTTGCGCCAAGGCTGAATCCTTTGAATATCCGACCGGCATAGCCGAGATAGAGTTGGTTTATTCCACCGGATCCCTGCCGGGAGTTGACGCCGTTGGCTATGTTTGTGCCGAAAGAATAGCCCACAGAAGAGAAAGGGACAATGCCAATACTGGCGCCCATTCGTTGGCCGATTGGGACTTGCATCGTGATATAGTCGAGACCACCGCCATATTGCGTGGATTTGGCGGCTGCCGTCTCTCCCACAGCCCCTTCGCTCATTTTGATGGAGGAGAAGCTGACGCCCATGTCAAAGAGGAATGTCAGAGTGTCGGAAGCGGCATAGGAGGCCGGGTTCATGACGTTGATCTGTCGGCCTGAGTTCATGCCGTAGCCTATTCCGCCCATTTGCCGCTGGGCTGCCGTTGCGTTGTCGTTCAGCAGTCCGTAGCCGAATTTGGAGTAGGGCGAGTTGATCTGGGCAGAGACCGCTGCGCCGAAGCAAGTCAGGGTCACTGCAAGAATTGATAGTCGGTTGGTTATTTTCATTTTAAGTCAATATTCTGCTTTTGATGTCGGTCGATTCGGTTGGGCAGTTGTCATTATTGTGTCCATGTTTCTGA
>CAYTLU010000047.1:0-10959 GCA_964438665.1 uncultured Bacteroides sp. | reverse complement strand
TCCTCTCTCCGCTGGGTGAAGTTCGCAGCAGAAAGATGATGGGCGATTACGTCATATATCTGAATGAGAAGTGTATCGCAACAGCTTGCGACAATCTATTATATGTTAAGATGCTTCCTTGTGTAGATGAATTGATGCCTGATTCTGAAATAGGCAAACCATATGATGGAGCCAAAGACCATTATATCCTTGACTTATCAAACGAGGTATTTGTAAGAAAAGTAATTTCTACTCTTTGGAGTGAAACGCCTTTTCCAAAGAAAAAGAAATGACATATCCGTCGGTCGATGGCATTGCTGGCAGCTGCTGATCCGCTTTCGCTACTGACCCGGAAAAGTGTTCTCGCTCCAGACTGGCAAGCAGGACGAAGTTTGAGATATATTTCTTGTCGGTTGCTACACGTGCCAGCGTGTGAGCGACTATAACGACATTGACAAGGACTGTTTCACGACAATCGCGAAAGGCACACTCGTTATACGACTCGTTCAGAAGAAAACGCATAATGAGGTAAAGATACCTAATAATGAACCCTAATCTCAGAGCCATCTGTGAGAAATACGCCTACAATCTCCCTTCTGTTGTGGACGTGATATTGAACCGCTATATTAAGGATATTCTGAGCCGTTCTGACGATTTTTTAGCCGCAGAAGCCTGATATTCAAGAATCATTTCATAATTTTGTATTATGAACGACTTGACTGTATCAAATATCGAGCGGCAGAACGTTTTGAACAACAATTATGCCCTTCAAGCCATCCAAGAGAACTTGGATGTTAATGGTCTGCCCTATCGTGGAGAGTTGCTATTTACCACCAAGATGGTTGCGGATTTCTATGACGTTGATGAACGTACTATTAAACGTTATGTACAAGATCATGGTGATGAACTTCGTGCTAACGGATACTTTTTAAGTCAAGGTAAAGATTTGAAAGATATTAAGATAGAAATTGGTAGTGACATAAATGTCCCTGCCAAAACAACCATTCTATCATTCTTTACTTTCCGCGCATTCCTGAACATAGGAATGCTTCTTACAGAGAGCGAAAAGGCGAAGCAATTACGCACTCATATACTTGATATTGTCATTGCTACTATTAACGGTCGTGCTGGAGGAGGTACCAAATATATTAACTGGCGAGATAGAGACTATCTTCCTACGGCAATTAAGAGTGAAAACTATCGCAAGAATTTCACACAAGCGGTAGGAAAGTATGTTGATGGACATATCCTACTTTCGTTGAAAAGCTCACATATCTTGTATTCGGTTTATGTACCGGACATTATTTCGAGGACTCCAATAAACGTGTTGCTTTGACTATCGGCGTATGGTTCCTCGTCCATAACGGCTACTATTGGCACGCCTATGGCTTCATGCAGTGCATGGAGGCCATCATCTACCATGTCGCAGCCGGACGCATTGACAAATATCTTCTCCAACGTATCATCACCTGCTACATGGCGAATGAGGACTATCCTGAAGACCTCAAACTCGAAATCATCCACGCAATGGATAAATCGAATGAATAGAGCTATAATAACTTGATATTTACGCACATTATAACAATAAGTTTTATTGGCTTGTGCTAATTATCAGCCCATTATGATATATTACGCCAAACTCAGGGATAATCGTAATGCAATAGCACATGGCCGTTTTCGGATTGTGCCTGATTTAGATGGTGACTAAAATAAAAAATCGCCAATTCTGTGTGAATTAGCGATTTGGTTTTTGTCTTGGGTGGTGCCAACGGGAATCGAACCAGTGACACAAGGATTTTCAGTCCTTTGCTCTACCAACTGAGCTATGGCACCATCTGCAATTGCGATGCAAAGGTAGGAAGTTTTTTTTATTATGCAAAATTTTGGAATGATTATTTTGCGCGCCTAATTGTTTTTGAGTAGAAAAGGGCGGAGAGATACTGAAAAAATACTGTGATTTGGGGATTTCAGCTCAGGGCCGGGGGCAATAATTTTGCATACTGAAAATACTGAAAAAATGAGTTTGTCAGCAACAATTGCCCAACCCGATTAATATTTCTTGCAAAATATGACGCGATACGTAATCACCTCCTGCCTGTTGTTCACCTGCCTGTTTTCAGCCGTGGCCGCTGATCTCAGGCTATCAGGTCGGGTGACCGACCTATCGACAGGCGATCCTATAGATTTTGCCACGGTCAGCATCGACAACGGTCAGGCCGGAACATATTCCGATGCCGAAGGACGGTGGTCTGTCAGCCTGCCCGCCGGACAGCATGCCATCCGTGTGTCCTATGTCGGATATGTTGCAGTGGCAAGATCGGTGATGCTCAGGGCGGATACGGTGATCGAGATCGCGCTCCGGCCCGATGAGAAGACTTTGGGAGAGGTGGTGGTGACCGCCCGCGAGAACACCGGATTGACATCAGGATCGCGCATTGACCGTGATGCGATGTCACATCTCCAGCCAACGAGCTTCTCCGATCTGTTGGAACTGCTTCCGGGCAATATCAGCAAGACTCCTGACATGGGGCGCACAAACTCCATTTCATTGCGCGAGACCGGCAATATAGGAGCGAGCGGGACGCTCAGCAACAACCCCGACTATGCCATCAGCGCTTTGGGTACGCCTTTTGTCATTGACGGCACGCCGATTAATAATGATGCCAACATGCGCGATATCCCGGGGACTTCGAGCGGCGATGCCGCCTATCTCCGTTCGTCGGTCAATAGGGGAGTTGACATGCGCTCTATCTCGACTGACAATATTGAAAGTGTTGAAGTTCAGCGGGGAATTCCATCGGCTGAATACGGCAATCTGACCTCTGGCGTTGTCAACATCAAGCGCATTCGCCGTGCAACCCCCTGGACCGCGCGCTTCAAGGCCGATGAATACAGCAAACTGTTTTCCGCCGGCAAAGGATTCGCCATCGGCAAGACCGACCATGTGATGAACGTCGATGCCGGCTATCTCGATTCAAAGGTCGATCCCCGCAACAACCTTGAAAACTATAAGCGCGTAAATGCTTCGCTCCGTGCACGCTTTCGCTGGGATCGCCCTTCTGTCGGCACGGTCTGGAACATCGGCGTTGACTATACCGGATCATTCGACAATGCAAAAGTTGATCCGGATCTCAACCAGCGCAAGATCGACGAATACAGCAGCTCATACAACCGCTTCTCCCTGACCTCCGATCTGACGCTGACTTTCCCTCGGATTTCATGGCTGGAATCGGTCGGGCTGAACACATCGGCGGCCTGCGTCAATGATCGCCTGACCCGGCGCAAGGAAGTGACGGCAAATGGCACTCCTCTGGCTCCGACCTCGATGGAAGAGGGCGTTCACTCCGGTAAATATCTGATGGGAACATATCTTGCCGACTTTGTGTCCGATGGCCGTCCGGTAGATCTGTTCACAAAACTCCGTGCCGCCGGATCGCTCTCGGCCGGATCATGGCGTCACGCCTATAAAGCCGGACTGGAATGGACTTTCACCAAAAACTATGGCCGCGGACAGATATATGATCTTGACAGGCCGCTCAACGGTTCGTGGACCACACGCCCGCGTGCCTACCGCGACATTCCCGCGTTGCACATCATCTCGGCTTTCATCGAAGATGGAATCACTGCCGATTTCGGCGCTCAAACGCTGGAGGCGCAGGCCGGGGTCAGAATGCAGATGCTCCCTGCTCTCGACAGCCGCTACTATCTCTCCGCCCACCCATATTTCGACCCTCGCGTCAACATCCGATGGAACTTCCCGACATTCTCCGCTGCCGGCCGGCCAATGCGGCTGTCCGTGGCCGGAGGCTATGGCCTGACAACGAAGATGCCAACGCTTGACTATCTTTTCCCGCAAGTCCACTATGCCGACTTCGTGCAGCTGGGATACTACGACATCAACGACCCCTACAATCTCTCGGCTGTCAATCTGCGAACCTACATAACCGATCCCACTAACTATAATCTGCGGGCCACGCGCAACCGTAAATGGGAAATACGCCTTGGCGTTGAATGGGGAAAAAACAGGCTTTCAGTGACCTACTTTCGCGAACGGATGAACAACGGCTACCGCTATTCGGCAATCTACGATTCTTATGAGTTCCGGCGCTACGATGCCAGCTATATAAAGCCCGGAGAGCTGACAGCCCCGCCATCCACCGATGGGCTGCCATATACCGACAAGAAGATTCTCGATGGCTACAACCGGGTGACAAACGGAACGCGCATCAACAAGCAGGGCATTGAGCTTCAGCTGACAACCGCACGTTGGACGCCGCTGGCAACTGCATTGACCGTCACCGGAGCTTGGTTTCGGTCGCTCTACTCCAACTCGCAGATGCTCTACACCCCTGTCAGCACGGTCATTAACAATGTGGCCGTCAGCGACCGTTATGTCGGGCTTTACGACACGTCCGATGGACGCATCAACGACCGATTCAGCTCCGCCTTCATGTTTGACACACAGATTCCGCGCTGGGGGTTGATTTTCACCACCACCATACAGGGCGTGTGGTGGGTCAAGTCGCAACGGTTGCCCGAAAACGGCCTTCCGGTGGGCTACATCTCTGCTGATGACGGTCTGGTCCATCCTTTTACGGCCGATGATGCCGCCGATGAGTTGAAGCAGCATCTGGTTCGCAATTTCAGTCCGCAACTGTTTGATCGGATGAAGATTCCGACCGCTCTATATGTCAATTTAAAGGCTACGAAACAGGTCGGACGCCACCTGCGGCTGTCGGCCTATGTCAACCGCATACTCGACTATCTGCCTGACTATAAATCCAACGGCTTGACCATCAGACGCACCTCCGAAGCCTATTTCGGGATGGAAGCTACAATAACGATATAATCTGAAACAATAAATACTTTAAACTTATGAAAATTACAAAATTCATTCTTGCAGCTGCGCTTCTGACGGGCTTGTCCGTGCAGCTGGTGTCTTGTTCCGATGATGATGAAGCCCCCATCGTGAGCTATCCTGTGACAATAAGCATCAATCTGCCTCAGGAAATATCCGAGGCAACTGTCATTGATGAGGAGTATCTGTTCAAAAACGTATCCACTGACCGGACAATGACTTTCTCTGACAAAACCGACATTGAGCTGACCCCCGGGCTCTACGACATCACTTACACGGCTCACGTAAGGCTCGCCAACGGCGTGACTTCGACAATGCGCGCTCAGGCTCAGAGCGTTCAGATCCGTGAGGGCAACAACAGCATCACGCTGACAGCCTACAACACAATCGAGTCCGATGATCTTATCATCGCCGAAGTGTTCAACACCGGAACCACAACCGCTTCCGGAGCTCAGATCCGTGACTCGTATGTCAAGCTGTATAACAACACTGACCATGTGCTGTATGCCGATGGGCTATCATTATTTGAGAGCGATTTCTCTACTATGCAGAAATATCAATATACCCCCGACATTATGGATCAGGCCGTAATTGTCCGATTTCTCTATACCGTCCCGGGCAACGGCACGCAGTTTCCGGTTCAGCCCGGCGAATATTTTCTTATGGTGGATCGTGCCAACAACAACAAACTGACCAATGACCTGTCTTTCGACCTGACACACGCCGACTGCGAATGGTATGATGAGTCAAGCGTTGCATCTCAGCAGGACACCGACAACCCCGATGTCCCGAACATGGACAAAATATATTCCTATTCACGTTCCATCACCATCCTTGATCAAGCGCAGCGGGCTTTCGGGATCGCGCGTATCAGCAATCCATCTACATTCACAACCGACAATGTCTATAAAGCCACTTACGTGGTGACAACGGCGGCCGGCAACTTTGATATGAACAAGGACGGCTATTTCATTCCCAACTCCGAAGTGATCGACGTGGTAACATTGTCGCCAAAGGACAACTACCAGTGGAATGTGACCTCTCCGGCTCTTGACTGTGGTTGGACTTGGGTGGCTGCCAACTCAACCGACAAGACGCGCTTCTTCCATGCCGTCCGCCGCAAGATGCTCTACCTCAATGATAATGGCAAGCCGGTGCTTAAAGACACCAACAACTCTACTGAGGATTTCAATGCGCGTGTGACTCCATCCGAGATCGAGATTCAGGGCACGGCTGTGGATGCCAACGCTACGCCCTGCACATCTCGCACCTATGATGGCGTGACACCTATGCAATAACTCCGCAGCATAAGTCCAATGACAAGACAGTTCCTTTCAATAGTCCCACTTGCCGTATCTGCCGCAGCTTTTGCTTCTGTGGCAGATACTTCCGGCGTTGCATGTCCGGAGATAAACAGCCGTATCGCGGCCCGCGCGGATCTGATGTGGCGGATGGCTCCGCAGCCATTGGCCAATCCTGCCATCAGGCAATGGATGTTTCCGGACAGCTACAGTTCTATTGCCGCAGGCTATAGCTTGAGACATGAGAGCGAGGCGATCAACGTCCAGCGCGGTAGCGGCAGTCGTTTCTGGAAGGTGGAAGCCGATAGCTATATAAAGCATCAGTCATCTACTCTCTGGGGCGCGGCTGCCTACAGAAATGGCCGGCAGCGCAGCCTGAATTGGAATGAAACGTCTGATGTCGATCTGGTATATCCCTATTTCATTGCCGATTCAATCGGTGGCGACATGCGCGCGGAAATCTACAGTTTCTCCGGCGGATATGCCGACCATACCGACCGTTGGGCATGGGGAGCTACGCTTGGCTATAATGCCGGACTATATTACCGCAACATTGATCCGCGGCCGCGCAACACAACCGGTCGTCTCGACATTTCAATCGGCGGTGCGGTGCAGATTGCCGCAAGCCCCTACCGCGCAGGCGTTTCGGTAAGCTACCGTAAATACAAGCAGTCATGCGACATCGAGTTTGTCAACGAGATGAGCGATGGCCGCGTTTGGCATCTGACCGGACTTGGAACTCACTATGAACGCTTCGCCGGAAACGGATACACCCATTATTACAATGGCAACCGCTGGGGCGTGAGCCTCGACCTGTTCCCGCAGACGCGCAAAGGGGCGGTGGCGTCTTTGGAATATGCCGCGTTCAGCTTCGACCATATCCTGACTTCGCTCAACAAGCTGCCCTTGCAGTCCGCCGCAGATCGCCGGCTGACGCTAATGGCCGGATGGCTGGCTCCCGCCGATCTCTGCGATTGGGCTGTAACCGCCTCGCTGCGGATGGGAAAACGCATCGGCACGGAAAACATTTTCGGTGATCCGGCTTCGGGCATCTATCCGCAGATCGGATCGTTGGACTTATATACTCACTCGCTGACCGATGCGGCCATAAACCTGTTGTTTCAATGGCACATGCCGGGAGGCACGCTTTTGTCGGCAGCCCCATCGGTGGCCTGGTCACGCAGCCGCGAAGCGTATGCCGATCCCCATCGCCATCTTCAGCTTGGATCCGTCACTCCTTCGATCCGGATTCAGGCCGCTCATGGCTTCGGCCGGCTGTGGCGTGGACGCTTGTCTGCCAGCTATGCCTACAGTGCAGCCGCCGGATGCAGCTCCGATCTGCCGTTTGACAGCCGTAATCCCGCAGGTATGCAGGCCATCGACCGCCGGCGATATGAAATTCTTTCAAAAAATCATTCGCTGCTGGAGATAAATGCCGATGCCTCTCGCGCTGTCGGTTCGAGATATGCGCTGATGCTGTCGGCTTCCTACTCTCGCGGATGCTATGCCGGTGGAATATCCGCCGACATGGCCGATGTTTCGATATCTTTTATATTCTAACCAAATCATAACGCTCTATAAATGAAACTGAAAAAACTGATACTGACTGTATCGCTGCTGTTGCCGCTGATGGCTTCGGCTGCTAAGATGAATAAGCTGCCGGTTGACGCTGATGTGCGCATCGGCACATTGCCTAATGGACTGACTTATTACATCCGTCATAACGATACGCCTGCTGCCCGCGCCGATTTTTTTATCGCGCAGCGTGTCGGCTCTGTCAACGAGGAGGAACATCAGCGCGGACTGGCTCATTTCCTCGAACACATGTGTTTCAACGGAACGAAGCATTTCCCGGGAAATTCGTTGATCGCATACCTGGAATCCATCGGCGTGAAATTCGGTGCGAATCTCAATGCCTACACTTCTACCGATGAGACGGTCTATAATATATGCGACGTCCCGACGTTGCGCCGGTCCGCGCTTGATTCATGCCTGTTGATCCTTCGCGACTGGAGCCATGATCTGACGCTTGCCGATGAGGATATTGATGCCGAGCGCGGAGTCATAAAAGGGGAGTGGAGGCAGCGTCATTCCACGGCGGCCAACCGCATGCTTGAAAAGGCATCGCCGGTGATCTACGGTTCGTCGCTCTATGGCCGCCGTATGCCGATAGGTCTGATGTCTGTTGTTGAACGCTTCCCCTATAAGGCGTTGCGCGACTATTATCAGCGGTGGTACTATCCTGAAAATCAATGCGTGATAGTAGTGGGCGATGTCAATCCGGATATGGTGGAAGATAAAATCCGGTCGCTGTGGGCCGATGTGGAGCGTCCGGCTTTTGATGTGACCCCGCCAAAAGTGGAAGTGCCTGACAACGAGACTGTCATTGCCACTGTTCAGTCCGACCCGGAGCAGGTGACTCCGGTTGTGCAGATTTATATTAAGCATGACGATCTGCCCCGATCGGATGTCAACACTGTTTTGGAACTTCGCCGCGACTTGGCTCGCGACTTGGTTGTTGACATGCTTGCCGGCCGGTTGACCGATCTTGAAACATCGACAGGCGCGCTGATGTCGAATGTGGGAATCGGCGACCGTCAGTTTTTGCTTTCGCGCTCCCGCAATGCGTTGATGGTGCGTGCCCTCACTTCTGTCGGTCGTGAGGCGGAATGTGTCAACGCCATTGCCGCCGAATTGCAGCGCGCCGCCCTTCATGGATTCTCTGCAACTGAACTTATGCGTGCCAAGCTGGATCGGCGCGCCGATTTGGACGCGGAGTTTACACGGCGGTCAAAGACAACCAACACGCAATATGCCAAGAAATACGTGCGCCACTATCTTGACGGAGGCGCGCTCCCTTCGGCCGAACAGTATTATAAGATGATGAAAGGCGTCATGGGGCAGGTTGGTCTGGAGCAGGTCAATGAATATATTCGCTCTGTCGTGCGCCCCGATTGCCGGAATGTCGTGCTGGTAGCCTACCTCCCCGGAAATAATGACGTGGCGCTGACTGACCGGAAGCTGGCCGAGGCTTACACTTCGGTCGATTTGGCCTCGTTGAAGCCCTATGTGGATCATGACATCTCCAAGCCGCTGCTTGCTGAAGAACCGGTGCCGGGACGGATCATCAGTGAGACCGCCGATACACTGTTCGGATCAACCGTGTGGACTCTCTCCAACGGCATTCGCCTGCATTATAAAAAGACCGCCTACGCGCCGGATCAGATTGTCATTTCGGGTTATTCTCCGGGTGGATTTTCGGCCGGCTATGATCCGGCTCTTGCTCCGGACTATCATCTGGCCAACGATCTGCTTGCAGCAAGTGCATTCGGCGGACACTCTGCCACCGACCTGCGCCGCATGACTGCCGGCAAGCGCGTGCGTGTCGAGCTTTCGATAGGCAACATGGAGGAGCGCATAGCGGCCTCGACATCGTCGGCCGACATGGAGACCGCTTTCCGGATGATATATCTGAAGGCAACTGCTCCCGGACGCGACGACCGGGCGTTTAATTCCATAATCGAGAATCAGCGGATGAAGCTGACATCGCAGAACTCCAACCCGACATTCACTATGGCTGACTCCATTCACTATTATGTCTATGATCGTCATCCACTTGGCGCGAAACTCAGCGCGGCCGATCTGGATAAAGTCAACTATGACCGTATCATAAACCTTCACCGCGAGCGATTCGGCGACATGACCGACTTCAACTTTTATGTCGTCGGCGATTTCAATATCGACTCGCTGAGAAGCTGCGCCGAGCGATATATCGCCTCGCTTCCGGCATCGGGTCGCCGCGAAAAGCCCCGCGATATCGGCTATCATTATGTGAAAGGACGCAGCCAAATGAGGTTCACCACCGACATGGAGACCCCGCAGACAATCGCCTACACATTCTATAATCAGCCGTGCGACTACAATCTGGTCAATGTCATCAAAAGCCATATCGTGGGGAGTCTGGTTCAGTCTGCCTTGTTGAAGGATTTGCGCGAGGATCGCGGATGGACCTACTCTGTCAAAGCTCATGGCGGTATCAGTGCCGGTATGAACGGCACTGACATGTCGAATTTCATCATGCCCATCTACATCCGTGTATCGCCTGAAAACGCCGATTCTACATTTGCGGTGGTCGCATCGAAAGTTGACGCGCTTGCCGCGCAGGGCGGCATCTCTGATGAAGAGCTGAGGAAGATCAAGCAATATATGGTCAAGTCCTATAACCAGAGCTTGGAGAGCAATGGCTACTGGCTGACAGTCCTGAACATGTACGACAGATTTGGCCGTGACATGCACAGTGGATATGTCGGCATTGTCGAGAGCCTTACCCCCGCCGACATTGCAGAGTTTGCCCGAACCATCCTCCTCCCCGCCAACCGCATCCGCCTCGAAATGTCCCCATCATTTTAAATTACCGCCATTTGGTAGGATAGATTTTTATTGTATTTGGTACAGTTCTTTTACTATTTGGTACGTTCGAGACATATCACGACCGCTCAATTAGCCCTGTTCCCCCCTACCATATGTGCGGATTTGCACACATCCCCTGCCCCGCGCCCTTATCTTTGCTCCGGCAATCCCCCTCAATCGCCCTGCCCCGCGGCTCTTTTTTACCGTGTCAGAAAACTTTTTTACTAAAAAGTTCGTTGATATTTTGCAGGTATAAATAAATTTCGTACCTTTGCACCGAGTTCATTCCTCAGTCGAGGAAAGGAAATCGAGAAACGCAAGCCTTGAAGCTCTGCGTTTTTTGCTTTTTTATAGCAAATTAGGTAACCTTCTGCGGTTGTATTTGTTCAGTATTTTATTTCTTGCAGCATC
>CAYTLU010000046.1:0-10448 GCA_964438665.1 uncultured Bacteroides sp. | reverse complement strand
GGAATTGAGAGAAGAATATCCGTCGTTGAAAGAAGCCATAAAAGGGATGTTGCTTGGTCCGACAACCGTACTTTATGATGAGCCGAAAAAATTGTTCCTTGATGACATGAAAGTGACAGTGCAATCGGAATCCCTGATGGCCGTAATTGCCGGAGGCGCAAACCGGCTGTCGGAGATCGCGTCAAGAATGGGACGCGAGGCAACATCGCTTTCTGCGCCACTTGACAGACTCATACAAATGTCGTATATCCGCAGAGAGATACCATTCAACGAAAGTCCCAAGAAATCAAAGCGCGGCATATACCGCGTCAATGATCCGATGATGGATTTTTACTATACATTCATCATGCCGAATATGTCAAGTCTCGCACGTGGCAGAAAGAATATTGTGATGGAAGAAATTGAAGCGGCTTTCACCGGCTATGTGGCAGGGCATTGGGAACACCTGTGTCGCGAAGCTATCAGCGGAAACAAACTCTATGGCTACCGCTGGAGCGAGGCATCCCGCTGGTGGGGTACGCTATCCACTTCCGAAAAGGGGAAATTCAATGAAATGGAATTTGATGTAATGGCAGAGTCAACCGATGGCACGGCTTTGCTTATCGGCGAATGCAAGTGGACTAATCCCGAGATTGCATCTGAGCTACACCGTAAACTTACGGGAAAAATTTCTCTTCTGCCATTGGCTCGTGACAAGAAAATCATACCTGTGCTTTTCCTGAAGAGCAAGCCGAAAGACGAAGCCGGGAACATCAATATTCTCTATCCGCAAGATGTGATAGACACCATGTATCCCGACTGAATTAAGCCCAATATGAGCTTGCCGGGTTTCGCATTCCAAATGCAAAAACGTCCAAACTTTTTTAAAATCAACCATTTGATAGGGCCTAGGCATGCCATTTGGTAGGGTGGGCTATTTTTTTAGTCGAATATACTTTGTATATTTGCCGAATACACGAATATCCGATAAGACAATGGCACGACACAACACAATAGGCTTTTGGGGCGAGAATCTCGCTAAAGAATATCTGATCACAGAGGGCTTTTCGATTCTGGAGATGAATAAGCACATAGGCCATAAAGAAATCGACATCATTGCAACAAAGGGAAACCGCATAGCCTTTGTAGAAGTAAAAACACGGTCAACCCCATTCACTGACCCGATCGATGCTGTCGATCAAAAGAAAATCAAAAAAATCACACTCGCAGCAGACTCTTTTATGCGCGCATTCAACATACGCCACGAACCACAGTTCGACATAATCACCATTATCGGCAATCCCGAGTCGGGCCACACTCTGACCCACTACCCCGATGCATTCATGCCACCGCTGTCCGGAGCATGGTAATACACAAAAATTTAATGGTTAAAATAGGTTAACCGCTTGCACATGTCATCAAGATACTCTAAATTTGTAACAGATACAAAATTGTAATCATTACAAATAAGATGGCTAATATATCCCCGACTCAGCAAGAAATACATGCCCTACTGACCGAATGCGGAATAAAACCGTCGGCACAGCGCATTGCCGTGACAGGATATATACTCACGCACCATACGCACCCTACAGCCGAAGAAGTCTATCAATCGTTGCTAGACGAATATCCGACACTGTCTCGCACGACTGTCTATAGCACCCTGAAACGGTTGGTGGAATCTCGCCGAATAAAAATAATAGATGGAGACCACAATAATGCACGATTTGACGGCAACATCAAAGAACATGCCCATTTTATATGCAGCAGATGCGGAAATATAAAGGATCTGCACCAGATTAAGATGCCGTATGCGCCTCCGCAGTTGAACGTCAGCGACACACAGGTGATATTCCACGGCATCTGCGAAAAGTGTGAAACCAATTGAAAATAAAATACAACAATTAAAAGTTTATTCGTAACAACTCTAAAAACAAATCAAAATGAAGAAAAAGTTTATCTGCACCGTATGCGGTTACGTTCACGAAGGTGATTCCGCCCCCGAAAAATGCCCTATCTGCAATGCTCCGGCAAGCAAATTCAAAGAACTTGACGAATCTGCCGAACTCGAATTTGTGACCGAACACGAAATCGGCGTTGCAAAAGATACAGATGAGGAAATGAGAAATGACCTGACCACACATTTCAACGGCGAATGTGGCGAAGTCGGCATGTATCTGGCCATGTCTCGTCAGGCTGACCGCGAAGGCTATCCCGAAATTGCAGAAGCATTCAAACGCTATGCTTGGGAAGAAGCCGAACATGCTGCAAAATTTGCAGAACTGCTTGGAGAATGTGTATGGGACACCAAAACCAACCTTGAAAAACGTATGGCAGCAGAAGCCGGTGCAAACGCCGACAAAATGCGCATCGCCCGCCGTGCTAAAGAGCTCAACCTCGATGCAATCCACGACACCGTTCATGAAATGGCTAAAGATGAAGCCCGCCACGGTCAGGGATTCCAGGGTCTCTACAACCGTTTCTTCAAGAAATAAACCCCACATTGTGTAAATCCACAAGACAGAAAGGAAGCCTTCCATCTGCGAAGACTTCCTTTCTTATTGAACTATCAGACGCCCCGAAGCGTTTCTACATTATCATTCTATCAGAATGAACAACCATAACACTTATTAAAATGAAAAACGTATCCGACACCCTATTGCAACGCCGCAGCATCCGACGCTACGAACGTGAAGCCCTAACTCCGGAACATCTGAATTTCATATACGAGGCTATCCGCAACACCCCGACAAGCTACAACGGACAGCAATTTTCCGTAATCGACATATCTGACCAGGCATTGAAAGAGCAGCTCTACGAGCTTACATCGCAGAAACAGATAAAGACATGCTCACATTTTCTGCTTTTCTGCGCTGATTTCAACAAAATAACCATCGGAGCTGAAGAAAAAGGCATAAAAATGCCGGAATTCACCAACACTGCTGACGGTCTGATTGTCGGCACAGTCGATGCCAGCCTTGCCATGATGAGCGCACTTGTTGCGGCAGAGTCGATGGGACTAGGCACTTGCTGCATCGGATATGCACGCACGGCCGCACCTGAAGCCATTGCCAAGCTGCTGAATCTCCCTCAGCACACATACGCCGTCTGCGGACTGGCAATCGGCATTCCGCGCGAAATGCCCGATCTGAAGCCGAAACAGCCTGCCGATCTCATCATTCACCAAAACCGATATGACAATACCGGGATCGCCGAACATCTGTTGAAATACGACAGCGAGATAATGCACTACAATTCGACCCGCTCCGGAACGAAGTCGGACAACGACTGGATCGGACATATTATCGGCTACTACATCGAAGCGATGAACTACCGCATGCTCGAAAGTCTGCGGTCACAAGGGTTTGACATCAGCAGATAAAAATTTGCACACGGTTTGTTTTTTGCTTAATTTTGCGAAACATAATTCTATTGCATGCACAACGACAAACCGGCAGTGCTGATACTCAAAGACGGCACGCGTTTTGAAGGCCGATCATTCGGCTACGAAGGCTCTACATCCGGAGAAGTGGTGTTCAACACCGCAATGACCGGCTATCCCGAGAGCCTTACCGACCCTTCCTATGAAGGTCAGATTCTTGTCACCACATTCCCGATGCTTGGCAACTACGGCGTTCCTCCCCGCAGAGAGAAGGATGAAGTCAGCGAATTTTATGAAAGCGAACGCATTCATTGCCAAGCGATCATAGCTCAGGACTATTCGCAAAAACATTCCCACTGGCAAGCCGACCGGTCTTTGGCCGACTGGCTTAAAGAAGAGAAAACAATAGGGCTCTATGGCATTGACACCCGGGCACTGACAAAGCACCTGCGGGAATGTGGCTCGATGCTTGGGAAAATAATAGTAGCCGGAGCTGATGATCCGGGGTTCAACGACCCGAACACAGAAAATCTTGTTGCCAAAGTCAGCTGCAAAACGGTTGAATATCATGGCGACGGCAACAAGACGGTGGTGTTGGTTGACTGCGGTGTCAAGCACAACATCATACGCTGCCTGACCCGACGTGGAGTGAAAGTAATTCGCGTTCCCTGGAACTATGACTTCAACACGATTGATTATGACGGACTGTTCATTTCCAACGGTCCGGGCAATCCCGACATGGTTCTTGACACCGTTGCAAACCTTAGAAAAGCACTGGACAGAGGAAAACCGATCTGCGGAATCTGCATGGGCAATCAGCTATTGGCCAAAGCCGCCGGCGCAAAGACATACAAGCTGAAATACGGTCATCGCAGCCACAACCAACCGGTCAGGCAGAACGGCACGGACAGATGTTTCATAACATCACAGAATCATGGCTTTGCCGTTGATGACACAACGCTGCCGTCCGACTGGGAATCGCTGTTTACAAACATGAATGACGGCTCTAACGAAGGCATCCGCCACCGCTCTCTGCCATATTTTTCGGCGCAGTTCCATCCCGAGGCAAGCAGCGGCCCGAAAGATACGGAATTTTTATTCGACGACTTTATCAACATGCTCTGACACCACTACAAACCAATATGACTACCAATTTAGACCGCACAATACGCAAGGTGCTTCTTTTGGGAAGCGGCGCACTGAAAATCGGAGAAGCAGGCGAATTTGATTATTCGGGATCTCAGGCTCTCAAAGCCATGAAGGAAGAGGGAATAACAACCGTCCTGATAAATCCAAACATCGCCACCGTGCAGACTTCTGAGGGCGTCGCCGACAAGATCTATTTTCTTCCGGTCACGCCTTTTTTCGTGGAAAAAGTGATTCAGCGCGAACGTCCCGATGGCATTTTGCTGGCATTCGGCGGACAGACAGCCCTTAATTGCGGGGTAAAGCTACACGAGAGCGGGGTTCTTGACCGATATGGTGTCAAGGTGCTTGGCACTCCTATCTGCGCCATCATGGAAACGGAGGATCGCGAACTGTTTGTCAAAAAACTCGATGAAATCAATGTCAAGACAATAAAAAGCGAAGCGGTTGAATCAGTAGAAGCCGCATGCAATGCAGCAAAAAATCTCGGTTATCCGGTCATTGTCAGAGCAGCCTACGCATTGGGGGGACTCGGCAGCGGATTTTGCGACAACGAGAGCCAACTGATTGCATTGACTGAAAAAGCACTTTCCTTTGCGCCACAGGTGTTGGTAGAGAAGTCACTTAAAGGATGGAAAGAGGTTGAGTATGAAGTGGTGCGCGACCGATTCGACAATTGCATAACGGTCTGCAACATGGAAAATTTTGACCCGCTGGGAATTCATACCGGCGAATCAATTGTTGTCGCTCCATCGCAGACGCTCTCCAATGAGGACTATCACTATCTGCGTAAACTTGCAATCAAAATCATACGTCACATAGGCATTGTCGGCGAATGCAACGTGCAGTATGCTTTCGATCCGGATTCGATGGACTACCGCGTGATAGAAGTCAATGCTCGATTAAGCAGATCATCGGCACTCGCATCGAAAGCCACCGGCTATCCACTGGCCTTTGTCGCGGCAAAACTCGCGCTCGGCTACGGACTGTTTGATCTCCGCAACAGTGTGACAAAAACCACCTCCGCATTTTTTGAGCCGGCGATGGACTACGTTGTTTGCAAGATTCCGCGCTGGGATCTTGGAAAGTTTCATGGTGTCAGACGCGAAATCGGCTCATCTATGAAATCGGTCGGCGAAGTGATGTCAGTAGGGCGGACTTTTGAGGAAGCCATACAGAAAGGGCTGCGCATGATAGGCCAGGGAATGCACGGATTCACAGCCAACCATCCCATCAAGGCCAACGATATTGACCATGAGCTTTCGACCCCGACCGACAAGCGAATCTTTGTCATTGCACAGGCAATGCTTCAGGGATATACTCCCGAAAGGATTCATCAACTAACAAAAATAGACCTATGGTTTCTATACCGGCTTGAAAACATTATTTCCACGTCAACGGAACTTGAAAGGCTGCATTCTATCGAGGAGATTCCGACCGGACTGCTCCACGAGGCAAAACGTCAAGGATTCTCAGATTTCCAGATTGCACGACACATAATGAAATCCGACATGGAAAATGGCATGGAAGCGGCTCTTGCCGTCAGAAATCTGCGTAAAAGACTGGGGATACTGCCGGTCGTCAAGCAAATCGACACGCTTGCAGCCGAATATCCCGCAATGACAAACTATCTGTATCTGACATATAACGGCAACTCCCCTGATATTTCTCCGGAGAAAGACGCAAAATCAGTTGTTGTACTCGGATCGGGCGCATACCGAATCGGCTCGTCAGTGGAATTCGACTGGTGTTCGGTCAATGCGTTGCAAACCGTGAAGCAGCAAGGATGGCGTTCGGTTATGATCAACTATAATCCGGAAACGGTTTCGACCGACTACGACATGTGCGACCGTCTTTATTTCGATGAGCTGACTTTTGAACGCGTAATGGATATTATGGAAGTCGAACAGCCTCACGGCGTGATCCTGAGCGTGGGCGGACAGATACCCAACAATCTTGCAACCAGCCTCGACAAAGCCGGAGTCAACATACTGGGGACATCGGCAAAAAGCATTGACAATGCCGAGGACCGCAATAAATTTTCAGAGATGCTTGACCGGCTTGGCGTTGACCAGCCGAGATGGCGCGAACTGACAAGTTTCGATGACATCAACGAATTTATAAATGAAGTAGGATTTCCGGTGCTTGTGCGTCCGAGCTACGTCCTTTCGGGCGCAGCAATGAATGTTTGCTCCAATCAGGATGAACTTCACCGTTTCCTCCAGTT
Organism: uncultured Bacteroides sp.; assembly: GCA_964438665.1. Classification (GTDB taxonomy): domain Bacteria; phylum Bacteroidota; class Bacteroidia; order Bacteroidales; family Muribaculaceae; genus Paramuribaculum. Next base: position 3,714 of record CAYTLU010000046.1, on the reverse strand, counting down.
GGCTGCAAATGTGTCAAAACAGCATCCTGTAGTGGTCACGGAATTTATTCAGAATGCCAAGGAAATCGAGATGGATGCCGTGGCGCAGAATGGCGAGATAAAAGCCTATGCCATCTCAGAGCATATTGAATTTGCCGGCGTTCATTCCGGTGATGCTACCATACAGTTTCCGCCACAGAAACTATATGTCGAAACAATGAGGCGCATAAAGAAGATCGGAGCGAAAATAGCGCAGGCTCTGAACATTTCCGGACCATTCAATATTCAATTCCTTGCAAAAAACAATGATATAAAGGTCATTGAATGTAATCTTCGGGCATCGCGCTCATTTCCGTTTGTCAGCAAGGTCCTTAAAATAAACTTCATCAGACTGGCGACAGAGATAATGCTAGGCCTGACAGTTGAACGGCCGGCAAAAAGCGCATTCGATCTGGACTACGTGGGCATAAAAGCTTCTCAATTCAGTTTCTCCAGGCTTCAAGGCGCCGACCCGGTACTTGGGGTGGATATGGTTTCAACCGGAGAAGTGGGTTGCATCGGATCAGACACATCAGATGCAATATTGAAATCTATGTTGTCAGTCGGACTGACAGTGCCACAAAAAGGCGTGTTGCTGTCAACCGGAACGCCGAAACAAAAGGCCGACATGCTCGAATCTGCCCAAAAGCTTTATGACTGCGGACTGCCGATCTATGCAACTCCCGGCACAAGCCGGTTTCTGACCGACAACGGCATCCCGAATACGGAAGTTTTCTGGCCTGATGAACCGGAGAAGAAACCACAAGCCTTTGAATTGCTGCGCGAACACCGGATAGACCTGGTTGTAAATATCCCCAAAAACCTCACCCCGACAGAATTGGGCAACGGCCATCAGATCCGGCGCGCCGCCATCGACCTTAACATATCGCTTCTGACAAATGTCCGTCTGGCCGCTGCCTTTATCCGGGCTTTTACGGAATTGTCAGTCAACGATCTTGAGATACTCGCCTGGAATGAATACTAGACTTCATAGCATCAGCGTTATATAACAAGATCAACTTCTTTTTGCGCCATGACACTCGACCAGTGCCGTATCGACACCGAACACAGGCTTCAGACAATATACCCGCAGGGAGAGTCCCGGTGGATGACTCGCATCATCTTTGAAAAGATAAAAGGCTACTCCCTGGTGGATTTAGCAATCAAGGCCGATGAGCCGGTAAGCGATTTTATCAGACAGAAAATCGACAGTGTTGTAGATCGGCTGCTCAGATACGAACCAATCCAGTACATTTTTGAAGAAGCGCATTTTTATGGTCTTACCTTACGAGTGACCCCGGCGACATTGATTCCGCGTCCGGAGACAGAAGAGCTTGTCGCTATGATAATCAAAGATGCCGAAGGACGGTCTGATCTGCGAGTGCTTGACATCTGCACCGGATCCGGTTGCATAGCCATTGCTTTGGCACGCAATCTGCGATTTCCCTCGGTGGAAGCTACCGACATCAGCAAGGATGCACTTGCCATTGCACAGGAAAACGTATCGCGCACTCGGACATCAGTCATGCTTCGATGCGAAGACGCACTTTCCATGCCGGCTGCGGCAGAGTCATCATTGTATGACATAATTGTCAGCAATCCTCCCTACATTGCAGATAAGGAGCGCGCATTGATGAGCCCTAACGTAATCGACCATGAACCATCTATCGCGCTGTTCGTTCCGGATGACGATCCGTTGCGTTTCTATCATGCCATCTGTCGGTTTGCCGAAAAATCTTTATCGGACGATGGTCGTCTATATTTTGAATTAAATCCCATTTATGCCAGATCATTGGAAAGTGAGATAAGAAAAAATGGGTGGAGAGACGTGGAATCGCATCGCGATATGCAAAAACAAGTCCGTTTTTTATCAGCAACTCGTCCGACACGATGAAAAAACCGATGACAGAAGAGATGGCGGTGACGAGGCTGGAATCACTCTGCGCACGATCTGAACAGTGTTCGTTCGACATTTTGAAAAAACTGGAACGCTGGGGAATCACACCGGTTGCCGCCAAACGCATATTGGCCGGACTCGCCGAAGCCGGATTCGTCAACGATGAGCGATTTGCGAAAGCGTATGTCCGGGATAAATATCTTTTCTCTCGCTGGGGACGACTGAAAATAACCGCAGGACTATATGCAAAGCGTATCAACAAGGACTCCATAGCCATCGCTCTCTATGAAATTGAAATCCGCCGCTATGCTGCCAATGCATTTAAGGTTCTGACATCAAAACTGCTCTCTCTTCCGCAAGAGATGGAACGCGCTGAAAAGCGTCAGCGTCTGCTGCGGTTCGGCATCAGCCGAGGTTTCGAGACTTCTCTAATTATTAAAATCATCGAAAGCAAAAAGCTATGGGATTCCTGTCGGCCGTAAATGGATTGCTTGCCGACCTTGGAAGCATTTTCTTTCCGCGGACATGCGAAGTGTGTCAACAATCGCTTGTGCAAGGAGAAGAACATATCTGTCTGACATGTCTCTACAATCTTCCTCGCTGTAATATCCACAATGATCCCTTCAACACAATCCATCAACGGCTCATGCGGCATGTCCCGATTGAGAAAGCCGCCGCTTTATATTACTACGTGCGCAACAGTCCATATACCGAACTGATACTTTCCGCCAAATATCGCGGCCGGCCCATAATCATCAAGGAACTGGCCACGGTTTTCTCCAAGGAGATTATTGCCGATGGCTTTTTTGACAGCATCGATATGATTATGCCTGTGCCGATGCATCTATGGAAACGCATAAAACGAGGCTACAACCAGACCGATTTCATAGCGGATGGAATTTCCGCAGTCACAGGTCTCCCAATCGCAAACAATCTCATCGCCACACGCGGACATTCCACACAAACACATAAGGGGGCATACGGACGATGGCTTAATGCGCAAAACATCTATGAAATCAATAATCCTGAAGAGATAGATGGAAAGCATATCCTGATAGTTGATGATGTCATAACAACCGGAGCAACGATGTCGGCCTGCTGCGAAGCCATTCGCAAAGTGTCCCCTTCCACACGCATTTCCGTCCTATCTATCGGGGTTACAATCATGCAGTAGAATAGGATCAGCAGAATACTGACAAACATTTAGCGACCACACTCCGACAACAGCCATTCGTCTGAAAGCGATATTCCGAAAAAACGACAAAAAAAGAATGAGTAACGAAATTTCTTAAGAAATTTACAATTACTCATTCTCCTCTCTCCTCGGCGGTATGGACGGGACTCGAACCCGCGACCCCCTGCGTGACAGGCAGGTATTCTAACCAGCTGAACTACCACACCAAGTTTGTTTTTTTATTAAACAACTCTCTTGCTGTTTGCGTGTGCAAAGTTAATACAGATTTCCGTTTATTGCAAACATTTCGCCCACTTTTTTTCAAAAAAATCGGAAGATTTGCGCTAAGAATCCGCTTCCCACACATCTTCAATGCTTTAGTCATGGCTTCCACATCAAATTCATTCTGCACCCGGTCCGCCCAACGCATTTGACATCCGCGATTCCACTTCGGGCGAGACACGCCTCGCTCTTACCGGAGATGGGTGGTGGTGCGGTTAGGGTGCAGACAGGCGGGTGCAGACAGGAAGAGCCGCGACTCGAAGTGGAGTCACGGCTCTCGGTTGAAGGTGGCGGTTACCTACTTTCCCGCTTTCGCAGTATCATCGGCGTGGAAAGGCTTAAC